>JBKHJJ010000033.1:0-11799 GCA_046538185.1 Dehalococcoidia bacterium | reverse complement strand
CCAGCTTTTCTGCGGCAACAACCAGATTACTCGTATCCTGTTCAAACAGCTCGTAAAACCCCATATCCCTGGGGATCAGGCGAAGTCTAGCCAAAACTAACCTCCGTCAATATGCGCTTCCCTTCACAAAGTTCTCTTCGGCTTCGCCGCGTATTATAGCATACGGTTCACTGCAGAAGTCTCGATAGGAATCTAACCCTCCTCCTGCTTCCACCACTTCTTCAACCTGGCGGCAATCTCCTTTTCATAACCCTGGTCACCGGGGAGGTAGTAGCGCTTTCCGTGGAGGGAGGGCGGCAAATTCTCTTGCCTGACGAAATGACCGGGGTAATCGTGCGCATATTTGTACCCCTTCCCATAGCCCGTCCGGCGCATAAGGTCGGTTACCGGGTTACGCAAGTGGAGCGGCACCGGCTCATTCCGGTTACGCTGTATATCCTGCTGGACCCGAGAATAAGCCTGGTACAACGAGTTGCTCTTGGGGGCGGCTGCGAGGTACACGGCTGCCTGTGCCAGAGCCAGGTTGCCCTCGGGTAAGCCCACGAAGTGCACCGCCTGCTGAGCAGCCATCGCTATCACCAGAGCCTGCGGGTCAGCCATCCCGACATCCTCGGAAGCAAAGCGCACCATGCGACGAGCGATGTAGAGGGGGTCCTCCCCGGCTTCAAGCATACGTCCCAGCCAGTACAGAGCAGCATCGGGGTCGGAACCGCGTAACGATTTATGCAGGGCCGAAATCAGGTCATAGTGCTGCTCACCGCTCTTATCATAGAGCAAAGCGCGATGCTGCAGGGCCTCCTCTATGTCAGACAAACCTATCGACCGCAGGCCCTTACTGTCAGGCAAGGCGGCAAATATTGTCATCTCCAGAGCGTTCAATGCCACTCGCGCGTCCCCATCGGACCCGGTCACCAGGTGGTTGAGGGCTTCCTCGCTCATCTCAATCTGCAACCTGCCCAACGCTCTTTCGTCCTTGATGGCGCGCTCCACAATGAGCCCGACCTCTTCGTCCCTCAGGGGGTTCAAACGAAAGACTCGGCACCGAGAGAGAAGCGGAGCGATAACTTCGAATGAGGGATTCTCCGTGGTGGCTCCGATAAAGGTCACCGTTCCACTTTCCACAAAAGGCAATACGGCATCCTGTTGCGCCTTGTTGAAACGGTGAATCTCATCAATGAAAAGAATGGTTCTCTGCCCCGACGCCTTCAGCCTTCTCCTGGCTTCCTCAATGACCTTCCGCAGGTCTGCCACCCCGGCACTCACGGCGCTCAGAGAGCTGAATTGCGCTCTGGTAATACTGGCGATGATATGAGCCAGAGTAGTTTTGCCGCTGCCCGGCGGTCCCCACAGGATCATGGAAGGTAGCTGGTCTGCCTCGATACATTTGCGAAACACGCGCCCCTCAGCAACCAGATGCTCCTGGCCTACGAACTCGTGAAAGCTCTGTGGCCGCATCCGCGCCGCCAGGGGCATGCCGTGAGGCAAATCCTTCTCCTCCGCCTGGTAAAAAAGAGGCATTCTGTCCATTACCGGAAATCACCATCTATTGACTGAATCTTCTTACCTCAAAACGATAAAGCTTGATCGGCTCACCGGCCGATATTCCCGCCTTGAGGCGACAAATTGCAATTTGCTCCTCCACGCTATCGACGCCTTCCAGGGCAGGCAGCAGAAGTCCTTTTTTCAAACCACTTTCCACGATAACGCCATATTTCTGGTGATCAAGCTGGCTGATATCGGTGACCGGTTCAGGTCTAGTAAGGATATCTACGCTGTATTCAAGGTCGTCAAGCTCAGATGCATCCACCGGGGGAAAGCGAGGGTCCATGGTAGACGAATTAACAGCGTTGGCAATGATTTCTTCAGCCACATTATCCCTGAGTGGCTCAAAGGTGCCGATGCATCCTCGTAACTCACCGTGCTTGTGCAGGGAAACAAAGACCCCTGCCCGTTCTCTCATTTCCGGGGTTAGTTCACTTGGACGCGGTATTCTACCCTCCCGGACATAGGTTTCCACCGCCTCCTTAGCCAACCTCACCACGGGATGCATGCCGTTTCCTTCCATAATCACCCCCTTCCATCTCTACCCTGTCCCCAAACGGTAGAGGACTAAGCTGAGGGCAACAACCCTCTGTGGTTGCCCGGTTCATCAGCTCTGTGCAATGCGCTGGGCAGCAATTGCCAGGGCCGATTCCTCAGGAATCAGTCATCTTCGGAAATTAAGCTCAGCACCGCAGAACTTACATTTCGAGCCGTCCAGACCCACTACCTGAGCATCATAACCAACACGGCGAACCACCGTCTTGCCACAAGAATAACACACTGTGTTTTCATACTCATGCCCTGGCGTATTTCCCAGGTAGACGAATTTCAGCCCTGCCTCTTTCCCAATCCGGTGTGCCCTTTCCAGAGTCGACAGCGGAGTAGCTGATAGATGAGCGAATTCGTACAGAGGATGGAAACCAGTCACATGCCAGGGAGTAAGCTCACCCAGATTATCTCGAATCCAGGTAGCAATGTTCTTAAGTTGCTCATCGTCGTCATTCATGGTGGGAATGACATTGGTCACCACCTCAACGTGCATACCCCATTTCTCTTTGGCTCGCCTGGCCACGTCCAGAATGCCCCGCCACTGAGCAATCTTGGCAAGCTGACGGTAGAACTCGTCGGTGAAGCCCTTGATGTCCACCCTCCAGGCGTCAAGCCAGGGACCCATGGCATCCAGGGCTTCAGGGGTCGCATAGCCGTTGGTGACGTAGACGGTGTACAGGTTGTTCTCCTTAGCCAGCTTCGCTGAGTCCAGGGTATATTCCAACCAGATGGCGGGCTCGTTGTACGTCCAGGCAATACCCTGGCAGTTGTATCTCCTGGCCAGCTCTATCTCTTTTTCCGGGGGCACTTGCTGAGAGCCCGGCGGGATATCTACACAGGAAATCTCCCAGTTTTGACATCCTTTGCAGTGGAAATTGCATCCCCAGCTGCCCAGAGAGAGGGCATAGGTGCCAGGGAAGAAATGAAACAAAGGTTTCTTCTCAATATGGTCGGCCGCCATCGAGGATACCTCAGCATAGTTCATGGCATAGACTATGCCATCCCGATTGATGCGCATACGGCACAGGCCAAGCTTGTCGGGGTTAATAAGGCATCTCCACTGGCAGACATTACATCTGGCTCTGCCACCAGAGAGTGTTTCATACAGCAGTGCCTGCTTCTCCATCACCTATCATTATAACATCAGAGTCCATCCTGACATAAATATCAGTCTGCCCGCCATTGAGTGCCTCGGTTCAACATCTGGAATTCAGGCGCTGATGCCGATATCCATCACCTTCGTTACCTCTCTCGAGAGGAAAGCATCAGGATGAAGATCATCTCTGCGCAGGATGGCATTCCGTGCGCCGGCGAGGCGGAGAACAGATTCTTCCCCTACGGATTCTCAACACTCACCTGGCTCAGGTCGGGAATACCCAGGAGGCTGAGCTCATAGTTTTTGACATAGGGCCGCACCAGAATGTAGTTGGCGCCATGCCAGAGTGGGATGCAGGGAGCATCATCAAGCACGATTTGCTCGGCTTGCTGGTACATAGCCAGGCGGGCGGTACCGTCCTGTTCAATAGCAGCTTGATCCAGCAAAGCGTCCAGGTCCGGATTGCTGTACTCAAAGGCATTGTTTTCGCTTCCCGTATAGAACAGGATATCCAGGAAGTTATGCGGGTCCGGGTAGTCAGCTATCCAGGCAAGTGCAAACATCTCGTCCTTCTCTTGTTTCAAGTTGTAAATGAAGTCCTCCGGTTCCAGCTGCCTCACCGAGACTTCCACACCGAGATTCTGCTGCCAGCCCTGGATGATGGCACCCAGGTAATCCGGGATGTAATTGCCATAGCCTGTAACAGTCAGGGTGATAGGTGGGAGGTTCGAGATATCTCCGTATTTCGACATGGCGATGAGCTGCTTCGCCTTCTCAACATCGTAGTCCAGTCCCTGCAAAGACTCGTTGTAGCCTGGCATGCCCGGTGGCAAGATACCGTCAGCTTCGCTTGCCATATCCCTCAATATCACTGTGGTAATACTTTCTTTGTCCACGGCGCGGCAGAAAGCAAGGCGGACGTTAACATCGTCGAAGGGGGGGTGGGCAGCGTTAAAGCCAATATAATGGAGGCTAAGTTCAGCCGTTACGCTTAGCTGGGAATAGAACGGGCCGCTCTCGTCACGTACCCGGTAAATGTAGCTCCCGTACACAGGAACGACATCGATCTGCCCCAGTTCATACATGGGCATGGGTGGACCGGCCAGAAGATAGACCACCTGCTCTACTTTGGCTGGCTCGCCGTAATAAGTCTGACTGCGCTTCAGGACCAACCACTGTCCTCTCTCCCATTCCTGTAGTTCAAATGGTCCTGTACCGTCCGGGTTTAGCCACCAATCCTCCCCGGATTCAACGTTTGCCCTGTCAACTACAAAAGCTGTGGGGTAAGCCAGTTTACTGAGGAAGTAAGCTTTGGGAGCATCTATGGTAACCTGGAGAGTATCGGCATCAATGGCTTCCACCCCGGAGATCTCCTGCACTCCTCCGGTCAACATATCTTTGGCACCTACGATATCGCCCAGATAGGTAGCTGCCGTGCCAGAGCCGGTATCAGGGTCGCAGGCCCGCTCCCAGGAGTATTTGAAATCAGCGGCTTCGACCTGCCTGCCGCTACCGAATGTCACTCCCTGGCGCAGGTTAAAGGTATAAGTCCTGCCATCGGGGCTTTCCTCCCAGCTTTCAGCGATGTCAGGCACTATGTTCAGATCATGGTCAAGACGAACCAGGCCGGAGAAGATTTGCATGATGTAAGCATAAGAAGAGAAGTCGGCGGCGATGGCCGGGTCCAGCGTCATGGGGCCAGCGTCCCAAAGACGAAGAGCATCCTCACTGCCATCCCAAAGCCAACAACCGGTTAGAGGCAAGAGTAGCAAAGCTGCCAAAAGAGAGAGTAGTAATGCAGGTTGCCAAATCCTTTTCACCGGTCCAATCCATCCGCAAATACTATTACGTTCAGCGCAAATCTATAGACGCGACGCCTGAACTCACTTCTGAGTTTTGCTTTGTCACTTTGCATTTTTTGTTCTGGCTCTTTTAGTTTAGCTCTATTAGTTGGTATTCCATATTGCCCAGGCCAAGCTCCTCGCCGGTTCTTATTTGAACCAGGCTGTCCGTACCGTTTATCTCGCCCAGCACATCGGGAGAGCTTACGCCGGCAAATTTGCCCAGGGGTTTGCTTTGCGCAATCAGGTCCAGGGATGCCCTGTCTATAGCCACCACATCTGTGGAGGCCAGGATGCCGATATCCGGGACTACTGGCAGACCCGACGGCACAGCACAGTCACACATGGGCGCCACATCCTGGACGAAGTTGATGAAGGCCACTCTGGAGTGGAACCGGCTCAGTACCCCCGCAGCGGCATGAGCCAGATAGACCTGGAACTCCTCCTGGGCATGGGGAGGCAGCGAAAAAACACCTTCCGGACAAACATAAAGGCAATCGTTACAATTCATGCACTTCTCTTCGTCACGCGCTATCTTATCCTCAATCAAAGACAGGGCCATGAAGGGGCAGGCTTCAATACATTTTCCGCAGCCGGTGCATATGGACAGATCAATTACACCGCGACCTACTCTGTGTTGAGCGGCCTTGGACTCCTTGGTAACGCAGCCCATAGCCACATTCTTGATGGAACCGCCAAACCCGGATAGCGCATGCCCCGTCATATGGGACAGCACTATCATCGAGTCGGCACTGAGGATTTCCCTGCCTACCTTTACCCTGTCCAGAGAGCAATCAGAAACTCGCCCCACGATATCCACCCATTCCCCATCATAGCCGCGCTCTCCATCAGCGATAATGATAGGCGCGGCCATCGATTCTTCCGTGAAGCCGTTGAAGGCTGCCGTAGCCAGATATTGACCAGCCGTGAATCTCCTTCCCGGGTAGAGGACAGTGGTGTCCGTGACGAACGGTTTGCCCCCCGCTTCCTTGATCAAGTCGCACACCCGGCGCACTAACGGTGGATGCAGGTAAGCGCTACCGCCGTATTCGCCCATGTGAACCTTCACTGCTACCGAATCACCTGTGGAAACGACATCGGCTACTCTCGAGAAAAGAGCCCTCAGTCCTCTGAGGAAAGCCCTGCTTTCACCGTACGGGAAAAAGAAAACCTTGCTCAATTCATTGGTGTTCATGATGCTTGCTCATCCCCACAGTATACCTGCTCAACTAAGGTAAGGTGCAGCCGCACATGAATAGTGTTTATCTGTCATCCCTCGTCACATTCACAACAAGTTCCTAGCTTTCAGACTTAAGTGTTTCTTATCGCAGACAATGATGTGGTCGAGGACATCAATACCCATGATCTCGCCAGCCCTGGCCAGTCGCCTGGTCAACTCAATGTCCTCCTTGGACGGCTCCGGGTCCCCTGAAGGATGATTGTGGACGAATATTACGGAGGCGGCCGAGGAGGAGACCGCTTCCTTGAACACCTCACGGGGATGGACCACGCTTGTATCCAGGCTTCCTATGGAAACGGGCCTGCAACTTATTAGTCTGTTTCTGGTATCCAGACAAAGCACCATAAAATGCTCTTTTTTCTTGCCCTTCAATTGGTTCCTTACCGCGGCAGCTACGTCCTCCGGGGACTTGAGCAGCGGCATGGGTTTGTCATCGGCATCGGCTTCCAGTCTCTTGCTCAACTCCAGGGCAGCTTTGATCTGTGCCGCCTTGGCCGGCCCGATACCTTTCGTCTGGGTCAACTCCTCTATAGAGGCATTGGCAACACCTTTGAGGTTGCCAAACTGGCTCAAGAGCTTCTGGCTGGTCACCATGACAGACTCGCCTTTAATCCCTCGACCCAGCAACAGAGCCAGGATTTCCTGGGCGGAAAGGGCTTCGCTCCCCAGCTTGATCAGCCTTTCCCGGGGTCGCTCACTGAGCGGCAAATCATGAACAGTAAAAGAGTCTTTCATAGCTTATCTCATAAAGTTGATTTCCCGGACGACGTTCGCGAAGCCCGCTTCTTCAGAGCCAGAGCACCCCACAAGCCTAATGCTGTAGCCGCTGCCAATAAGACAGCCGTCAGGGCGAGGTCGGGTTGCCGCGATTCGCTCGCCATGGCAATCTGAGAACCTAATGTCTGGCGCCAACGGGCATCAAGGCCGTCTATATCGAAACCGTAGACCCCGGTCAAAGCTTCATCATAGGTGCTACCTTCTTTGGAAAGAGCCAGCAAATCCAGCATCTTGTCCTGTCCGTAGTTATCCAGAAGATACTGCGCGATGCTATAGCTCTGGGCATAAGAAAGGCGGGCCTTCTCAGTCTCAGCGGAAAAGGGACTACACAGGCTCCGCACCGAAATAAGCTCATCCTCCTGAATGGCTTGTTCCAGGCAGGAGCTAAAGATAGGTTGAAGCTCGCCTTCATTGTACATAGCTAACCCTTCATCGAGCCAGACAGGAAGCTGCCCGTAGGGGCTGAAAGTGACCTGATGAACAACGAGGTGTGTAAGCTCGTGGACCAGGGCTCTCTTGCCCCAATCAAGTTCGCTCGGAGAAATCCCAATAGCGATCGTACTGAAGGCGGTAAAAGCAACACCGCCAGTCCATTCCTGTGGAAAAACCATAGCGCCTTTCAAATCATCTGTGGAGGCATAGATGAATACATCGATGGGTCTTTCGGGACAGGCACCAACATCCTGAGTTAAGCCGGCAAGTCCCTCCTTACAGGTATCCATTAGCTCTTGAGCGAAGGCGTTATTGCCCTCATACCAGAAAATGGTGATCTCATTTCCTTCAGGTATGCTACTGGTCAAGCTCTGCCAGTCATAGCGATCGTCGTCGAAATGCATTGTCTCAGGGGAGGTCTCCAACCTGTTCCCGTTAGCGTCCTCAATCACCCACCAATATGTGACTTCAGCACCAGGGGGCAAACTTGCGTTATTCATATCCCACACCCAGGCAGCATCTACCCTGCTTGCCGGAGTAAAGTCAGCCCAGCCCTCACTGACTATTTCAGCGTAGTCCATCTTGTCCACCTGATAGCAGAGACGGACATCCACAATATCAGTGCTGCTTTCAGCTTCAAGAGTGAAAGCAGCCTGGCCCGGGAAATCTATGACCACCTCGCTGGCAATAACCGTAATATCATCCACAGCTGCAACGACGGAGGGGCTCAGAAGCAAGAGAAGCACCGAAGCTGTTAAGGCGATGTATCTAATCATTTCCCACTTTGGACCGAAGATAGGCAGTGATAAACCCATCCAGTTCCCCGTCCAGTACAGCGTCGGGATCGTTGACCTGATAGTCAGTTCGAAGGTCCTTCACCATCTTGTATGGATGAAGAACATAGCTGCGAATTTGATTTCCCCAGCCCGCTTCGATGCGCTCGCCTTTGATCCTATCTCTTTCCTCTTCCTTCTCCCTCCGGTCCAGCTCCAGAAGACGAGAATAAAGGATCTTCAAAGCGGCTTCTTTGTTTTGATGCTGTGACCTCTGACCCTGACAGGTAGCCACCAGTCCGGTAGGCAAATGCGTTATTCGGACGGCGCTACTCGTCTTCTGCATATGTTGTCCGCCAGGCCCACTGGACCTGAAAGTATCGATTTTCAAGTCTTCCGAGGCTATTTTGATATCCACTGTGTCTTCAGCTTCAGGGAGGACTTCCACCAGGGCAAAAGATGTATGACGGGCATGGTCAGCGTCAAAGGGGGAAAGGCGAACTAACCTGTGTACCCCGTGTTCACCTTTGAGATATCCATAGACATAGCTGCCTTTGATCTCCACGATAGCGCTTTTCACGCCAGCCTCTTCTCCAGGGGAGACTTCCAAGACTTCGGCCTGATAACCATGCCGTTCCGCCCACCTCAAGTACATCCGAAGCAACATATTCGCCCAATCCTGGGACTCTGTACCCCCGGCCCCAGCATGAAAGGCCAGCATGGCATTCCGACTATCGTAATCGCCGACAAAGAGCTGCTGACTTTCCAACCGTTCGAACTGAGAGATTAGCTTCTTTAGCTCCCGTTGTAACTCTTCCGCGAGAGTGCGATCGTCCTCTGCGATGGTCAGACCAATCATCTCATGTAGGTCGCTGGCTTTCTTCTCCACTTCGCGCCAGGCATCGACGAGGTCCTTTCTGGCCGCCAGCCGCTGCATAGTGGCCCTGGCCCTGGCTTGGTCGCTCCAAAAATCAGGCTGGGCTGCCTCTGCCTCTATCCCAACAATTTCCTTCTCTTGGCCAGCGATATCAAAGATGCACCATAATGTCTGAGATTCGCCGAAGCAAGGCTTCTAGATTCTCTTTCTCTTCCTGCATTTCTGCTCTCTCCATTCAGTTGAAGTAGTCAACCACGCAAGTCCTGTTATAGTTACCCTATCACCATAATCAGACAACCTGAGACGATAGCTCAGGTTCAAAGGCCAGTCTGCCCGCGGCAGCCTGGTGAGCCAGGCGGGTCGGTTCAGGAAGCCTGTACCCACGGCAGCACTTCATCACCCATTGCAAAGCCGATGCTAGGTCTATCTTGTGCCCTATGGAAACGTATATTGGCCTTACCCTGAACTTGGTCCTCAAGGCTACCCCGATAACCTCCCCGCTATCCAGCAGTTCAGAATAAGAGCCAGCCTCTTGTTCCACAGGCCCATGCTGGCCGCACAGTATAGATTTCGCGCAGCCGATGGTAGGCAAATCAAGGAAAAGCCCCACATGTGAGGCAAGCCCAAATCTCCTGGGATGAGCAATCCCTTGACCATCAACCAGAAGGAGGTCCGGAGTATGTCCCAGTTGTTCACACGCAGCCAGGATCAGCGGACTCTCTCGAAAGGACAACAGGCCGGGAATATAAGGCAGCGTAATCTTGGCTTCGGCTATGCTTATCTCAACTACGTTGAACTCAGGGTAACCCAGAACTACCACTGCCCCCCGAGCGACACCCTGGCTGTCCGGAGGAGATATGTCAACACCGGCAACAAGACGCGCGTTCACCACTTCGGTTTCAGTCACCACCTCCTTGGCCAGGCGCAACTGTATTGCCCTGGCTCGGGGCCCGCTCACATTCCACTCATGCAATGCACGCACTCTCATAGCTTGAATTATAAAGCATTTCGCTCTCTTAACAAACCTGAGGGCTGCTGATACGTGAGGAACACGGACTCTCACCAAGTGCACCCATATTGTCAAAAAAAACCTGCTTTGCTATAATTAGCAGTTGCCAACATGCTTGTCCTCCCGATTGTGAAAACAGCTTATTCACAAAACTTTTCTAGCGTCACCATACACAACTATTGAGGGGATGTACTATGCCGGAAGAAATCAGCAGTAGCGTAGAAGCCATCGAGGTCGAAGCCGAAAAGATACTCGCGGACGCGAGGACCAGGGCCAACGAAATCCTCCTTCAAGCCAGGGAAGAAGCTAGGAAGATAATCGCTGCTCCGTTGGACATGGATGAGGTAAAGACTTTCTCCGATAAATTCGTGAGCAGGGCCCGAGCAGAGGCCGACAAGAAAATCGAAGACTCCGAGAAACAAGCTGCCGAAATCACCGCCAATGCCGACAAGAAGATAGAAGAGACTACCAAGCTGGTCACGGATATTGTCACCGGCGGAATCTAACATGCTACCTGTAATCGTCAATTCAGCTGACCCCATGGCCAAAGTCAGGGTCGTGACGACCAAGGATTACTCCACTCAGACCATCAAGACTCTGCATACTGCCGGTGTGCTTCACGTTGAGGAAAGCGAAGAGCTGAAGCCCGTGGATAAAGAGGCAATCGAGAGGGAAAGAAGGGAAATCAACCAACTACTAACGGGCATAAATGATGTGCTAGCCTACATACCGAAGGGGGAAGGAGTATTTCTCAGAGAGGACGTGGAGGTCATATATACCAGACCCTTTGGAGAAGTTGACAGCGAAGTAAGATCGCTCTGTACCAAGCTCAGCAACATGCACCAGGGCGCCACCAAGCTGGATGATAACCTCAAGGCGCTAAAGGAACTAAGCAGGTACCTCAGTTCTCTGGAACAACAGGCCAACATGAGGCTGACAGATTTGAGTTTCTCTGGGAGTTATCTCCTTTCTCGCCTGTTTGTCTTTCCAAACGATGTATTTGAAACAGCATATCCCAAAATCGGAGACCGCCTGCTTGAAAGCCTTACAGGCACAGTAGGAAATGAGACTGTCCTGTATGCCATTGCCAGAATGGAAGACAGGGAGAACATAGAGGCCACGGTCGAAGAGTGGGGAGGCAGTGTTTTGCCGGTACCAGCCGAAGATGTGACCGTAAGAGAATTCCTTGCAGCGGCCGACGCCAAGATCCGGAATCTTGAAGAAGAGCTAGCAAGGCTGCACCAGGAGATTGAAAGCAAAACCAGGGAAAATTTAGAAAAACTGGTCCTTTTCAGGGAGGCACTATCAGCAGAGGCGGAGAGGTTAGCAGTTCTGTCAAAAGCCTCTGAGGCAGAGTATGTCACCCTGGTCGAGGGATGGGTTCCCGAGAATGCTATTGAAGGGGCAATTTCCGAACTCAGAGAGAAGGTTGGCTACGTGTATATCGATACGAGGAAGCCTGAGACAGCAGAGGAGCCGCCGACCAAGATGAGGAATGCCACTGCAGTCAAGCCCTTCGAGATCATTGTGAACTTATTTGGTACCCCAAAATACAGGGAATGGGACCCGACCCCGATAATAGCATACTTCTTCGCCATTTTCTTTGGCATTATGCTGGGGGACGTAGTGTACTCTGTACTCCTCATACTATTTGCAAGGCTTG
>JBKHJJ010000032.1:0-11894 GCA_046538185.1 Dehalococcoidia bacterium | reverse complement strand
TACCTGTGCCGCTGAATTTGATGCTGAGACTCCTTATTTCTACAGCACGTATGATAAAGAGAACGAAGCTGAGCCTTTGGCGGGAAAGAAAGCCGTGGTTATCAGCAGCGGGCCTATACGAATCGGACAGGGAATCGAGTTTGACTACTGCTGCGTCCATTCGGCCTGGGCACTTCAAGAAGCGGGAATAAAGAGTATCCTGGTCAATTCTAATCCCGAAACGGTCTCCACCGATTTCGATACCAGCGACCGTCTATACTTCGAAGCATTGGATGAGGAAAGCATCCGGGATATGCTCGAGAATGAGAGCAACAACTCCGCTTCGGCCGGGGCTCCGCCTTCTATCGTTCAGCTTGGTGGACAGACACCGCTCAATCTGGTTGGAGTCTTGGCCCGCAACAATCTGCCTATAATGGGCTCGAGTGCCGAAACCATAGACATAGCTGAAGACCGCCGCCGCTTTGAGGATTTTCTTGACCGGCTCGGTATTCCCCAGCCCCCGGGGGCCGGAGTGACATCCGTAGAAGAGGCACTGAACATAGCCAAGGTTCTGGGCTATCCCGTGTTGGTTCGTCCCAGCTATGTGCTGGGAGGCAGGGCCATGGAAATTGTCCACAATGAGACTGAACTAATCCGTTATCTTACGCTGGCCCTGGAAATGGATAGCCAGCACCCCGTGCTTATCGACAAATACTTACAGGGTATAGAAGTGGAGGTAGATGCCATTTGCGATGGGGAGAGGGTTCTTATTCCTGGAGTAATGGAGCACATCGAAAGAGCTGGCGTACATAGTGGTGATGCTCTGGCTATCTATCCAGGGATTAATCTCACCCAGGAAGAAGTAAATGCCATGGTGGACTACACCACCAGAATTGGACTGGCTCTGGAGATCAAGGGACTGGTGAACGTCCAGATGGTGATCATGAGGGAAAGCGGTAGTTCATCGGTATATGTGTTTGAGGTCAATCCTCGCGCCAGCCGGACTGTGCCTTTTATGTCCAAGGTGACCGGTATACCCATGGTAAAGATCGCCACCAGGATAATGGCCGGGGTTAGACTCAGGGAGCAGGGATACGAAGGTGGGTTATGGAGGAGGCAAAAACTGGTCGGTATAAAGGCTCCCGTTTTCTCAATGTCCAAATTGACGGGCGTAGACAGCTACCTTGGCCCTGAGATGAAGTCCACGGGCGAGGTCATGGGTATTGATTACAGCTTTGAGGCAGCCTTGATCAAGGCACTTCTTGCTGCTGGATTGATGCTATCTCAAGGAATTAGCCTGCTGCTCAGCATTGCAGACAGGGATAAAGCTGAATCGTTGCCCCTGATTAAGCAATTGCATTCCCTCGGACACGAACTCTATGCCACGGAAGGCACGGCGGCGATGATTGAGTCTATGGGGCTCCCGGTGAAAATGGTTACCAAGAAGCTAAGCGAGGGACACCCCAACGTCATTGACGTAATTCACGATAACTCTGTGCGCGGTGTGATCAATACCGTCACCGGCGGGCGCGTTCCGCTACGGGACGGATTGGCTATCAGACGCGCCGCCGCAGAAAAAAGGATACCCTGCTTCACTTCAATGGATACCGCGCGGGTAGCCATAGGAGCGATTGCGGATAGCGGCCAGATCTTCAACGTTCAGCCGCTCAGAGACTATCTGACCAGGAAAAGCGAAAAATAACAGAGCAACAGTGCAAAGATCGGAATGTAAGACGCAGTAGTACGGATTAATCCTGATTTCGCACTATGGATTCTGTTTGAGTGCAGCATGGAACAGACTCTGGGCACCGTAGATTCCAATGAAGAGGTAATAGCTGGCGTACACCTGATGTGGATTAGAGCGCCCGGCATAGCGGCGGGGGCTGAGCCAGGGCAGTTCATCACACTGCGCTGCGACGATTTCACACTACGTCGCCCTTTCAGCATCCACCGGTTCTCTTTCGCGGGGGGCCAAGAGTCAGGTGAGGGTGCAATTGCCCTCCTGTACAAGGTAATGGGCAGAGGCACCATCTGGCTGTCACACCGACACACGGGCGAGAAAGTAGATATTCTTGGCCCCTTAGGTCGGGGGTTCAGTATTCCTTCTGTCATGACCGGGGAGTCGAAGCATTTGCTGCTGGTGGCCGGAGGAATAGGCGTCGCGCCGCTCTTCTTCTTAATGCAGTGTGCTTCCCCACAGCACCTGATAACTTTGATCCATGGGGCCAGCACTGCCGCTCAGCTCTATCCCTTCTTTCCCTCTCCCTTCAAGGGAGAGGGAAAGGGTGAGGGTGGAGTCCAGTTTGTCCCCGTCACCGAGGATGGTAGCACTGGTAGGAAAGGTATGGCCACGGATGTCTTGCCTGATTTCCTGGACTGGGCTGACCAGGTGTATGCCTGTGGTCCGCTAGATATGTACAAGTCGATGGATGAGCTGTCAGGATTGGGGGGGCAGAGCAATCTCAAGCTGAGGAAATGTCAGGTTTCCCTTGAGGTGAGGATGGGTTGTGGTTTCGGAGCTTGCTATGGCTGCACCATAAACACCAGCAAAGGCTTGAAACAGGTGTGCCGTGATGGTCCTGTGTTTGAGCTGGATGAGATTATATGGCAGGAGGTAAGGACATGACTGTAGTCACCAAAGACATCGCCTTTCAATCAGAAGGTAA
The DNA here is from genome assembly GCA_046538185.1 of Dehalococcoidia bacterium. Taxonomy (GTDB): domain Bacteria; phylum Chloroflexota; class Dehalococcoidia; order GIF9; family AB-539-J10; genus RBG-13-51-36. The sequence goes on along the minus strand of JBKHJJ010000032.1, from coordinate 9,249 downwards.
CTGCGAGGTTATCGACATAACGCCTCGAGTGGTTAAGAGTGTGGAGGAATCCGGAATTAGTAACGGAATAGTTACTTTGTTCATAGGGGGTTCAACGGCCGGAATAACCACCATAGAGTACGAGCCGAACCTGGTTTCCGATTTCCGGAGTATGTGGGACAGAGTAATACCACAGAATATTCCCTATGAGCACAACAAGACCTGGGGAGATGGGAACGGCCATTCTCACGTGCGCGCTTCCACGCTTGGGGCTTCACTGGTGATACCGTTTGTGAACAAGAAGTTGACTCTGGGCACCTGGCAGCAGATAGTCTTCGTCGACTTTGATAACCGTCCGAGGTCCAGGAAGCTTACGGTTCAGATACTGGGTGAGTGAGCACGGTTACAGAACAATCCGGCGAAAGACTGCCTGGATCTTCTGTCAACTCCCCCCTTGGTTTCTATTTAGGAAGGCGAGCATCTCTGCCAGAGGAAGAGTGTTCAATATGTGTTGCGGCTCACACCAGGCCCGCCGTGCAATGCCGATACCGAACCGCATAAGCCCCAGATGAGCGATCCTGTGAGCATCCGTGCCGATGGCGAGCTTCACTCCCAGATCCCGGGCCCGGAAGGCGTGAATATCTTTAAGATCAAGGCGGTCAGGCATGGCGTTAATTTCCATGATTTTCTTATTCTTAGCTGCTGCCCGGAATACCGCGTCCAGGTCTATGGCTATGGGCTCACGCTCGTGCACGAGGCGGCAAGTGGGATGGGCAATTATGTCAACATCGGGATTTTCTATGGCGTCTATTACCCTGCGCGTCATCTTCTCCTCACCCTGGTTCATGGCGGAGTGCACCGCGGCAATCACTATATCCAGTTCAGATAGAACTTCATGTGGCAGGTCCAGGGTGCCATCCGCCCGAATATCGACCTCAATGCCGCTGAGCACCCGAATCCCGCTCAAGCGGTCGTTGACAACCCTGATTTCATCAATCTGCTTCCTCAGTCTTTCCGCATCGAGACCGTGAGCGATACCGCGTCCGCCAGAATGTTCCGTGATGGCGATATACTGGTAGCCCATATCTTGGGCGGCCAGGGTTATTGCCTCGATGGAATCGTGGCCGTCGCTCCATTCGGTATGCGTATGTAAGTTCCCCTTTATGTCGCCTGACTCGACGAGTTTTGGTATAGCTCCCTGCTCAGCCTTTTCTATCTCCCCCTGCGCTTCCCTGAGTTCCGGGGGGATATACTGGAGCCCCAAGCGACGGTAGAATTCCTCTTCCGTAGAGAATTTTTCCAACTTGTCCGTAGCTACAACAGTTATACCGTACTCGCTCAGCTTGAACCCCTGTCTACGGCCTCTTTCTCTGAGGGAAACGTTGTGTTGCTTGCTGCCGGTAAAGTACTGAAGCAGGGAACCGAAGGAATCATGGTCCACCATCCTTAAGTCAACCTGCAGTCCGCCGCTGACGATAACGCTGGCCTTGGTCGGCCCCTGGGCCAACACCTGCCCCACCTGGGGCAGGTTAACAAAAGCATCTATGACCTCTTTGGGGTTATCAGCGGTGCCCATCAGGTCGATATCTCCCAGTGTTTCTCGAAAGCGCCGCAGGCTGCCGGCGGGAGTAAGGTTCCTCACCCCGGGCATGGACCGGAGGGCATTCAACATGTCCTCGACAATGGGTAGGGCTTCGCCAATGGGGATGCGCTGGTCTTTGCGGCGCAGTGCCTGAATCTGGTGAAGAATATTGGTGGCGGTCTTCTCGCCAAGGCGGAAGAGCTTGGCCACCCGTCCATCGCTGATTGCTCGTTCCAAATCATCTACCGAGCTTACCCCCAGTTCTTTGGAAAGCTTGTTAGCGGTCTTGGGGCCAATCCCCGGTATGCTCAGCAGATTGGTCACCCCCGGAGGAAACTCGGCCTTCAGGTCTTCATAATAACCCAGCCTTCCGGTAGTCACCAGCTCGCTGGCCTTCTTGGCTATTGCCTCGCCGATCCCGGGAATAACCTGCAAGTCCTCGCCTTCGCCAATCATAATCTGCAATTCCCGGGGGTAGTAGTCGATAGCCCGGGCTGCCTTCTGATAGGCGCGGATCTTAAACACGTTCTCCCCTTTAAGCTCCAGAAGATCAGCAATGTCTTGAAATACCTTGGCCACCTCGCTGTTTTTCATGGTTTGCTTGTCCTCACCCTTGCCCTTGCTTGCCTATTATACGCTTGTTTCCCGGACCTGTGGCGATTGGAAGAGGTTCCCGTCCCCGCACGAGTTGCCCTTGAACATTGACAACATTCAGATGCCGCACAATGTAAGTGCTGTGACCCGTTAACTCAACAGGATGTCAGAGACGCTGCACAGAATACTGTTGACAAATTGATCTAGTTTAGATAGATTAGCAAACCCAGCTTCATCACCGGGCATAGCCGAGGCGATGCCTCCCCTATTTAAGGAAAAGGAATAGAAGCTTATGTTAATGAGAGACAATACTGTCGGTAATTGGAGGAGACTTATCACGCGTAAAAAACTGCTGTCAATGCTTATTCTGACTACTCTAGTGGCCTCAATTCTAGTTGGCTGTAGCGGGGGGTGTGGTTCCACACTCACTATGCTTTCAATAAGCGAGGGGGAAGTACTGGTGATGGAGGAAGGTGCGGACAGTTGGCAAGAAGCGCAGGTCGGGATGTCTCTAGAACCCGGAGACAGTATTAAGACTGGCGGTAATTCCAGTGCTGTAATCACTTTCTTTGACGGCAGCACTATCGAATTACAGGCCGGCACCGAGATCGAGATTATTTCACTCGATATTTCCGCAGATTGTAGCTACACCATTACTCTCGGACAGATAATAGGGACTACCATAAGCCGGGTGGTAGAGCTTATTGACCCGGCATCTCTCTACGAAATTGAAACACCAAGTGGTGAGGCTGCGGTGAGGGGCAGTATTATGGTTGTTCAGGTCTTTCCTGATGGCTCGACCTTGGTAAAAAACATCGCAGGCGAAATATGGGTCACTTCTGGCGGTGTTGAACTACAAATCCCTGAAGGTCAAGCATATGTTATGAGAACCGGTCAGCCACCCCAGCCTGTCTACGACACTATTGTCGCCGCAGGCTACGAGCATACGGTAGGGCTCAAGTCCGATGGCACCGTGGTCGCCGTGGGAGATAACTACGACGGGCAGTGCGATGTCGGCAACTGGACGGATATCGACCAGGTCGCCGCAGGCTACGAGCATACGGTAGGGCTCAAGTCCGACGGCACCGTGGTCGCTGTGGGAGGTAATGACGACGGGCAGTGCGATGTCGGCAATTGGACCGATATTGACCAGGTTGCCGCGGGCCGTTGGCATACGGTGGGGCTCAAGTCCGACGGCACCGTGGTCGCGGAGGGATATAACTACCACGGGCAGTGTGGTGTGGACAGCTGGACGGACATCGACCAGGTCGCCGCAGGCCATCGGCATACGGTAGGGCTCAAGTCCGACGGCAGCGTGGTGGCCGTGGGAAATAACGACGACGGGCAGTGCGATGTCAATGGCTGGACGGATATCGTGCAGGTCGCCGCAGGCTACGAGCATACGGTAGGGCTCAAGTCCGACGGCAGCATGGTTGCCGTGGGAAATGACGACGACGGGCAATGCGACGTCGGTGACTGGACGGATATCGTGCAAGTCGCCGCAGGCTATCGGCATACAGTGGGGGTCAAGTACAACGGCAGCGTGGTGGCCGTGGGAAATAACGACGACGGGCAGTGCTATGTCAATGGCTGGACGGATATCGTGCAGGTCGCCGTAGGCTACGAGCATACGGTAGGGCTCAAGTCCGACGGCACCGTGGTTGCCGTGGGGCGAGGCTACGACGGGGAGTGCGATGTGGGCAATTGGACCGACATCGACCGGGTCGCCGCAGGCTACTGGCACACTGTAGGGCACAAGTCCGACCACACTGTGGTTGCCGTGGGAAATAACTACCGCGGGCAGTGCAATGCGGGCAACTGGACGGATATCGGCCAGGTCACCGCGGGCGCCTGGCATACGGTAGGGCTTGAGTCCGGCGGCACCGTGGTAGCTGTAGGATATAACAACTATGGGCAGTGCGACGTCGCTGACTGGACGGACATCGACGGGGTTGCCGCAGGCTTCTGGCATACGGTAGGGCTCGAGTCCGACGGCACCGTGGTCGCCGTGGGACACAACACCGAGGGGCAGTGCGATGTGGGCAGTTGGACGGACATCGACTGTGTCGCCGCAGGCCACTGGCATACGGTAGGGCACAAGTCCGACGGCACCGTGGTCGCTGTAGGATATAACGAGTACGGGCAGTGCGATATCGGTGGCTGGACCGATGTCGGCCAGGTCACCGCAGGCCGCGAGCATACGGTGGGGCTCGAGTCCGACGGCAGCGTGGTCGCCGTGGGAAATAACGACGACGGGCAGTGCGATATCGGTAGCTGGACGAATATCGACCAGGTGGCTGCAGGCTTCTTGCATACGGTAGGGCTCAAGTCCGACGGCAGCATGGTTGCCGTGGGAAATAACGACTACGGGCAATGCAATGTGGGCAACTGGACCGACATAGTCCAGGTGGCTGCGGGCGCCTGGCATACGTTAGGCGTCAAGTCCGACGGCACCGTGGTCGCCGCTGGCTCACAGGTCGAACTCGCCAAATGGAACTTGATAGAATTAGTGCCGTAGTACCTGGTTGTCTCACTGGTGGCGGGCTTGCTGATTTTTCTGGATAAGCCCTGGGATTATGGCATCTGCAGCTTCAATCTTTTGAGCACTTCGTTCAATATAAACGCTGCAGAACTGGGAAAGTCCGTAGCAGGATTCCGGCGAAATGTAGTGCGCAGCTACAAAGGACGTAAACCGGCGCAAGTGCTTTGACTATTACACCCTGTTTATCATTCGGGGCTCCCAATGCTGCGCGGTCTGTATTAATCTGTTACAGAACTCCTACAATAGGAACGGCCACTATTACAGGAGATATGTGGTCTCCTTCTTTCCCAAGTGGCTGGTCTGGTCTCAAAGTCAGCCGTGAGGGAATACAATACCATGTTAGGCCCCCTGCGGGTCTGTCTTACCGGAATAGAGCCCCGCGTCTACATCAGCAAGAGTGTCTTCCTGCATTTGAGGGACTCACTAAGTAACACACTGGGCTGCACAGGAAGCCAATTTGTGTGGTGATTTGTGTTCTAACCAATGGGTTCCATATGATCCCAGCTTGCCAACTGAATAGCTCGACATGACAAGCGGTGACAGGAAATCCCGCAAGGAGCACAAGAGCAGAAAGAGTAATTTGGACCCATCCCCCTATTTCCCATACTTTGATTTTCCATATAGAAGTAGGCCGACGAGAACCGCCCCTATTGCATTCCAAAGAATAACCGGAGTCAGCCTGAGACAAATCCCATAGGCTAGCCAGCAAATCATACCCGCTAAAAGCAATATGGTGAAGAGCTTGCTTATCTCACGAGCACTTCTTAATTGGAAGACACGAATCAGTTGCGGAATCATGCTAAACGTTACCAGTGCTCCAGCGACTAGACCTAAGGATTGTTCTAACTGCATGGCTGACCTCCTGTTGATGTTGAACTAGACTTACATTGATTATAGCAGCGAGTGATAATCCTTTCCTGCCCAACCGGACACGGAGACAGCAAGTAAATATCATCTCACCTAAACAATCTGGATTATTGTTACCGAACAGTTCATCAGAAAGTACATCTGGTGATAATCTTGCAGAATGGACTGGAGTTTCGTAAACTTGTCCCAGGTTCGTAGTAATATATGATTGGTTTCACAATTGTCTAATGTTTGGAGGTGGGAGACAATGGCTGGCCAGAAAGAGCAAGCGGCAAAACAGGCTAAGCGTAAAGAGAAACACATTGAGGAAGAAGCTGGGCAACTAGCTAGAGAGCAGGCAAGAAGAAAAACTGATCTGGCTAGGGAGCAAGCAATTGCCGAAGATCAGGAAGCGAGAAGGCGAAAAGCCAAAAATCAACCACCAGAGTAAGTCGAATGGGCGTAAGTAATGGGCAAGCCCGTAGATCGTTTCCAGTTGTGTCTCATTTACAGGTGTGGACGGTTGAGACTATGCACAATTAGCCTTTAGTCACTATGAGAGGTGAGTATCACGCTACAGAAGGCAACCTGGCATACAGGAGGGTTTGCACTCATTATACAAAGTAATTCTCCTTAGTGTATAATAGCAATAGTTCAGTTCAGGTTATTACAAGCTTCCTGGAATCTCAGCAGGTTCATTCAAGTATTGGGTAGCCGGACTCTGACCGAAACCTGAAATAGAGGAGGTTATCCAATGAGTTTTCAAAATAAGTCACTTCAATGCTTCGATTGTGGGCAAGAGTTCACCTTCACGGCTGGAGAACAAGAGTTCTATTCATCTCGTGGCCTGCAGAATGAACCCAAGCGTTGTCCCCAATGCCGCCGAGCAAGAAGAACACAGCGTAGTGGAAGTGCTGGCGGCAAGTATACATCACGCTATTAGAACTTGCGGGCATGTATACTAAGTGCAGTATGCAAGACGGAGACTGTTTCAAGTCTGACAAGAAGAGATCGGCGTATTGTAGTGATCGCTATAACAAGGTTGGCCCGGGAGATCGGGTTAGCCTGGGAGAGCGCTGAAAAGAGCCTTTCCAAAGGATTCCGTGCATAGAGTTCCCGCCATCTCAGCGCTGTCGACATTGGAGCAGAATATGCCACTTCAACATACCTTCCCTGTGCAGAGTGTGAGTTGGCGTTTGACCATTCGGGACATCACAGTAATGTGAGCTGTAGTGATAAAAGCGTAGGGTTTCGCGAGCATATATGAATTATCGCAGCGACATAAGAAACGTGGCTATTATTGCTCATGTTGACCATGGTAAGACTACCCTGGTAGATGCCATGCTCAAGCAAAGCAAGGTTTTCCGGAATAACCAGATTGTTGGTGAATTGATAATGGACCAGAATGCTCTTGAGCGAGAAAAGGGGATCACCATCATGGCCAAGAATACGGCCGTAGTTTACCGGGATGTCAAAATCAATGTTATTGACACACCGGGACACGCCGATTTCAGCGGGGAAGTGGAGCGTGTCTTGAGTATGGCAGATGGGTGTCTGCTCCTGGTGGACTCTATAGAAGGTCCGATGCCCCAGACTAAATTTGTCCTTCGACTGGCATTGAACTTGGGCCTAAAACCCATCGTGGTTATCAACAAAGTAGACCGGCGAAATTCGCGCATAGCAGAGGTGCTAAGACTTACCGAGGACCTTTTCCTAGAATCAGCTATCAGTGCTGACCAGCTTGACTTCCCTGTACTATATTCAAGTGCACGGGAAGGCACTGTCGTAACTGAATTGGGCATGAAAGGCAGAGACATCACCGCTCTCCTCGACTGCATACTGGAAAAAGTACCACCTCCAAGAATTGAAAGTGGACCATTTCAAATGCTGGTTTCCAGTCTGGCCTATGACAGCCACAAAGGCAAGATAGCTATCGGTAGAATCTGGAAAGGAAAGGCTGCTCCACACCAACCGGTAGTCAGCGTGCATGTTGATGGAAGCGTAACTCATCATGAGATTAGTGAAGTGTTTACCTATCTCGGCCTCGAACACTTAAAGGTGCAGGAAGCCGAGGCTGGCGATATAGTAGCTGTGACCGGTGTCGACAAGGTCAATATCGGAGATACCATTTCTAGCTTGGAGCAGACTGAAGCTCTACCGCGTATACAGATTGGGGAACCGACGGTAGAGATGACATTCGGAGTAAACACCTCCCCTTTTGCTGGCCGTGAGGGTCACTTTAGCACCACACGCCAGTTGTGGGCACGACTCTGCAGGGAACTGGAAACTAATCTCAGTCTCAGGGTACAGAGTACACACAGCCCAGATACCTTTCTGATAAAAGGGAGGGGAGAACTGCATTTGGCTATATTGATTGAGACCATGCGCCGGGAGGGCTATGAATTTGAGGTCTCCAAACCAGAAGCTATCACCAAAATAATTGACGGTAACCTTGTAGAACCTGTGGAGATTCTCACCATTGATACCAAAGATGAATATATTGGAGTTTTGACCGAGATGCTGAGCAAGCGGCAAGCTCAGCTTATGGATATGCGCAATGATGGCCATGATGATGTGCGTTTGGTATTCCGTGTGCCTACAAAAGGACTCATTGGCTTCCGCAACGTTTTCTCCACCGCCACGCGTGGTGACAGCATCATGAATACCACTTTTCTTGCTTATGAACCTTATCATGGAGATATAATTTCGACGCGCAACGGAGCACTGGTGGCATCGGAACAGGGCGTAGCTGTTACCTATGGTTTGCATAATGCCCAGGGGCGTGGCTGCACCTTCATTGAACCAGGCAAGCTAGTCTATGAGGGTATGGTAATAGGGCTGAATTCACGGCCGAGGGACATAGCCATCAACGTGTGTAAAGAAAAGAAGAAGACCAATGTACGTTCATCTACATCCGATATTGCCATAAAACTGACTCCTCCCGTGAAGTTGAGCCTGGAACAGGCAATTGATTTTATCAATGACGACGAGCTAATTGAGGTGACTCCTGAGAATATCAGACTGAGGAAAAGGTTACTCACTCAGGCACAACGTTCTAAGGACAGTTCTTCTTCCAGGCGAAGCGGAAAGCAATAGACCGGTGCTTATCGCCGGAATGGCTGAAATACCGAAGAGATATCCTTATTCACCACTACCCAAATTATGGGAAAGTGACCCAGCAATCCTGACTCCTGTGCAATCTGCAGCCATCGTAATGCGAATCTCACGAAGGCCATACCAATGAGACCTACCAGCAAATCAGGTATCATGTCCCCAGAATATCGAGGTGAGCGGGAAGTTGACAGCACCGCGGCAGCCGTTTAAAGTGTAAGTCAGTGAGTGGTGCCACTTTCACTCACGGTGTTCTTAGCCTCTATGGAACCAGGATACGTTACGCTATACCAATCTGGCGAACTGGAACGTCGTGCACAAGCGCTTGAGGCTCGATTAGCCGCCTGTGATATCTGCCCCAGGGGGTGTGGGGTCAATAGATTACAGGACGAACCGGGCTATTGCCGTTCAGGGCGTCTCGCCATAGTTTCGGCGGTCTGTGCTCATCATGGTGAGGAGCCAGCTATCTCAGGAACCCGAGGGTCAGGGACGGTTTTTTTTGGCAACTGTAATATGAGATGCCTCTATTGTCAGAACTACCAGATAAGTCAGAATTGGGAAAAGCAGAAGTCAAAGGAAATGGACAGCCACACCC
>JBKHJJ010000151.1:0-2530 GCA_046538185.1 Dehalococcoidia bacterium | reverse complement strand
GACTGGCCCCGGCTGGGCTGGGCTTCATCACCCTTTTCTTCGGTATTGGCCAGGCTCTGGGACCGGCGGTAGCAGGCTACCTGTTCGACCTTACAGGCTCTTTTGTTTCCTCATTTATCGTGGCTACTGCCGTTTCCGCGGTGGGAATGGTCGGTTCACTGCTTCTGAAAAAGCCGCCTAACGAAGCGCCTTCCGAGGTTCCCACACAGCGGTAGTTCCCTGAGTCACAACGCATTCCTCAATCTGGGTATCGTGCTGGGCATTGTGTCGCAGGGTTACTGTCCCTTCTAAGATTCTCCCCACCCTGGAGTCACTTGCGCTTCGCAATACCAACCTCCTCTTCAGGTCGGCCAGAGATTCGTCTGGTCAAGTTGCCGTCTTCCAGGCCTCAATCCGCATACTCATGTGTGGCGATGGCAACGGACTTTCAATTCACTCGGAATTAGGGTAAACTTTGCAGATATGGCGCACAAATACAGCCCTCGACGGATCGAAAAGAAGTGGCAGCGGAGGTGGGCGGCTGACCGTATCTACGAGGTAACAGAAGACAGTGAACGCCAGAAATTCTATGCCCTAACCATGTTTCCCTACACTTCGGGAGACCTCCACATCGGTCATTGGTACGCCATGGCACCCTCAGACACCCATGCCAGATTCAAGAGGATGCAGGGCTACAATGTGCTCCATCCTATGGGCTTTGATGCTTTTGGCTTGCCGGCAGAAAACGCCGCCATCAGCCATGGAATTCATCCTTATGACTGGACAATGAGGAATATCGAGAATATGCGCAAGCAACTCAGAAGCATAGGTGCCATATACGACTGGAACCGCGAAATAGTGACTTGCCTGCCAGATTACTATAAGTGGACACAATGGTTCTTCCTCAAACTATACTACGCTGGTCTCGCCTATCGGGGTGAAGCCACAGTCAACTGGTGTCCCAGATGCCAGACAGTATTGGCTAACGAACAGGTGATAGGCGAAGGTTCTTGCGAAAGATGCGGTACTCCAGTGACCAAGAAAGCACTGAAGCAATGGTTCTTGCGCATTACCAGATACGCAGAGGAACTTCTTGATCATAGTCATGTGGATTGGCCGGAACGCATAAACATAATGCAGAGGAACTGGATAGGCAAGAGCGAAGGTGCTGAAATCTCCTTCGGACTGGAGCACGAAGGACTTGAGCATAAAGAGATAAGAGTGTTTACCACCCGCCCTGACACCGTCTTTGGGGTGACTTTCTTCCTCCTAGCTCCAGAGCATCCCCTAGTGCCACAATTGACTACTCCGCAACACAAAACGGAGGTAAACGAATATATTGCTCGCTGTCAGCAGCAAACCGAGTACGAACGGCTAGCACTGGGCAGAGAGAAGACCGGGGTTTTCCTGGGGAGCTATGTAACCAACCGGCTGAACGGAGAGCAAGTGCCTATCTGGATTACCGATTATGTATTGCCGACTTACGGCACTGGAGCGGTGATGGCAGTTCCCGCTCACGACGAGCGAGATTTTGAATTTGCCAGAAAGTTCAATCTGCCTGTGCGAACGGTTATTGCTCCTCCGGATTGGTCGGGTGAGGAGTTAGCGGAAGCTTACACTGGGCCAGGTACGATGGTGAATTCTGGGCAATTTACCGGTTTACCTAGCGATCAGGGATATCAAGCAGTCTGTATCCTACTAGAAGAAAGGGAGTGGGGCAAGCGGTCGGTTATTTATCGCCTTCGCGATTGGCTGATCTCCAGGCAGAGGTACTGGGGAGCGCCCATCCCTATCATCTATTGTGACAAATGTGGAATACTCCCTGTCCCGGAGAACGATCTACCTGTTCTGCTCCCCCCTGATGCGGAATTCAAGCCGACCGGTGAATCTCCTCTAAAATATTGCCCAGCTTTTGTCGATACTACATGCCCCCGATGTTCTGGACCGGCGCGGAGAGAAACCGACACTATGGATACCTTTATGTGTTCTTCGTGGTATTTCCTGAGGTACACCAGTCCCAAAACCAAGCATGCTCCGTTTGACTACACCAAACTGAAGTACTGGTTGCCTGTGGATTTGTATACCGGTGGCGCTGAACACGCAGTTATGCACCTCTTCTACGCTCGTTTCTTCATTAAAGCATTGAAGGACATAGGCCTGGTTCATTTTGACGAGCCTTTTACTCGCCTGGTCAACCAGGGGACTATAGTCTATCACGGTGACAAAATGAGCAAATCTAGAGGCAATGTAATTGCCCCCGATGAATACGTGGCTGAACTGGGAGCCGATGTGGTGCGTGGGTATCTTATGTTTATTGGCCCCTGGGAGCTGGGCGGAGAGTGGAACGATAACGGCATCGTAGGAATCAGCCGCTGGCTGAACCGGGTGTGGAGCCTGGTAACGACGGATTATGTAAGCCGTGCTGTTACGCCCAGAGATGAAAAAGAATGCGTCCACGTAGCGCACAAGACCATCAAGAAAGTGACCGCTGATTTGGAAAGGTTCCGCTTCAACACCATGCTGGCCAGCCTCATGGAATTCACCAACTACC
>JBKHJJ010000150.1:0-2551 GCA_046538185.1 Dehalococcoidia bacterium | reverse complement strand
AACTTCCTGCTCACCAGAGCTAACAGCTGATCCAGCGGCGCTCAACAAAAAGCCAGGTTGTCAGTTCGCAAATCGCCCAATTGGGACTTCAGTTATCAGACCCTCCTGGGCATGGTCCTTTGGTGAAGCTTAACGGCGAGCAGCAAGAATGCAGCCGAAAACGCCGCGAGAACAAGTATGCTGAGAAAGGCCGGAAGGTCATTGGTCTCGGCTATGCAGTATCTGGCCAGATCAGTGAAGTAGGTGACCGGGGATGCAAAGGCCACTCCTTTTCCCCAGGATGGTAGCTCGCTTATAGGGATGAAGACACCGCTTATGAAGATGAGGGGAAACTTTATGAGGGAGGAGAGCATCATTATGCTCGCTGGCGAGCTTGTGGCCGGAAAGGAAAGGATCAGGGCAAGGGACGAAAAGCAGAAGCTGGCAAGAATGATGCCCAGTACAAGCACAGCCGGATGCGATATACCCACACCAATGCCGAGGCCGATGAAGACGGGGACAGCGGAGAGGGCGATTCCAAACAGGAGAGATGCTAGTATATCCCCGAGGAGAATGGTTGAAACGGATACAGGAGATGATATCAACCTTTCCAGCGTGCGGGCCTGTGTCTCCCACGGGGCAACCGTAGGAGATACGGCGCTGGCAGTGAAGAATGTGGTTACCGCCAGCATTCCCGGAAGCAGGAAATCGGCAGACATGTCCCTGCCTATGGAGAAAGCCAGAAACAGGAAAGCCGGCATGAGGATGCCGAAGATGAGTACAGGGCCCTTGGAATAGTATACACGGAGGTCCTTCTTGCCGATAGCGAAGGATCGTCTCAACTGTTGGGCAGCAATCTGGCTATCCATCACCAACTCCTTCTTCGGTCAGCTGCACGAAGGCATCCTCCAGCGATGGCGGTACTACGTGCAGGTCCTCCATCCTTAATCCGTTATCCTCGCTATAGTTCATGAGTGAAGCTACCACAGCGCATGGGTCGGCCGTAAGTATCCTGACGCCGTCCTCGGTGTTCTCGGCCCTGTCCACATTGGGTAGCTGTGATAAACTCTCGGCAGGCACCGGGCGGTGGAAGACGACTTCTACCAGGTGCTGGCGTGTAACCGCTTCTCTAAGGTTATCTGGCCTGTCAGTGGCAACTATCCTTCCTCGGTTTATAATGGCAACACGGTCGCATAGCTCATTTGCCTCGTCCATATTGTGGGTCGTCAGGAATATGGTTTTCTGTTCCTGCTTAAGGTTCCTCAACATCGCCCTTATAAGTCGGGTGCTCTGAACGTCGAGCGCGGTGGTTGGCTCATCCAGGAAGAGCACCTGTGCATCGCTTACCAGCGCCATGCACAGGATGAGTCGCTGTCTCATTCCCCCGGAGAATCCTCTTACTGCGTCGTTCTTCCTTTCGGAGAGTCCCAACTCCTGTAAAAGTTTCTCCGCCCTCTGTTTGCCTTCTTTGACGGGAATGCCGTAAAGCTCCATCATGAGCGTAAGGTTGGTCCATGCTGACAGGTCCAAATATGCATTTGCCATCTCCGGCACCACCGCAGTCTCCTGTTTTGCCCGGAGACTGCCGGCTGGATGCCCCAGAATTCGAGCTTTTCCCTCGTCAGGACCGATCACTCCGGTCAGCATTCGGACCGTGGTGGTCTTGCCTGCCCCATTTGGTCCCAAGAATCCGAAGAACTCCCCTTCATTAACGTTCAGGGACACATGGTCAACGGCAAGCAAGTCTCCATAATACTTGGCAAGTCCTTCTACTTTGATGGCAGATGGTGTTGGCATTATCTATCTTCCTGGGGCTTCTCTAAGTGGCAGGGATTCTGGCACTCTGCTTGATCCTCTCCCGGACTGTGCGCTGACAGCGCCGCCACAACAAGGTCTCTACAGCGCTCGAGTGTCTCCCAATTCACGAAGTAATGGACTCTATAGCCCCTCCTTTTTGCCTCAACCAGTCCAATGGCTCTAAGAACACGCAGATGTTGTGATACAGCGGACTGGCTCACCTCCAACATACTGGCCAGTGCATTAACGCACAGGGCATCGGGGTCGCGTTGATGGCATAGAAGCTTTACCAGCCTTAGCCTGGTGGGGTCAGCCAAGGCGGCAAAGACCGCTGCTTGCTTCGCGGTATTGGCTATGTCCTCACTAACTTCCATTGTCTCTATTAGTATGCGCTAATATACTTTATAACACTTTCCGGGATATGTCAAGAACAGCTGGGTGAGGCTTCGCCCGATCTGGTAGTCGTCGGCCTAGCTGGAGTAACATTAACAGTGCTTCCAGAAGTTCGTTTGGCATTAGTTGGGTTATTCAAATACGCTCCGGGAGATCGTTTTGAAACAATATCAATCACACAGGTAAGTTCTTAGTGATCTCCTTATTCTAGGAGGGGATACAATTCATCGCGATGTTGTAATCTCATAAATCGGGGGGTAAGTCACGATGGCAAAAAACAATAGGCATTGTTTTATCGCTTTGTCGGGCAGCTCTCCCAAGAATCATGGAGTGCATAAAGGTCATGCTATGTCTAAGTGCAACAAACTTTGTGGAGTTGAGC
>JBKHJJ010000031.1:0-12085 GCA_046538185.1 Dehalococcoidia bacterium | reverse complement strand
TTCTGGGGGTTTTCTTCGCCAGGAAAGTAAGAGGTGCTGCGCTTTATACTCTTCCTGAACTGGTGGAAAAACAATATGACCGCCGTGTGAGTTTGGCAGCTGCTATTCTCATCGTTATCGCCTGGATAGGAGTGGTTGCCGGGCAAATCGTGGCTGCTGGAAGTTTTCTATCTATTCTGGGGATAGGGTCTATTACCTTCTGGGTAGTTATTTTCACTGCAGTTGTCGTAGTTTATGCCATTCTGGGAGGTCAATTCTCAATTATCCGCACCGATGTTTTTCAGGCACCGATATTTTTTATCGGGATTTTCATGGTCTTGGCGCTGGTTTTCTCTCGTGTGGGAGGACTGGAAGGGCTAGAAGCCTCTCTCCCTCCCGGTTATTTCTCTTTTCCAACAAGCCATGCCTTCGATTGGAAGATGCTTTTATCGTTTTTGATTCTCGTCGGAGCGACTTACGTAGTCGGACCTGACATGTATTCTCGACTTTTCTGTGCTAAAGGAGAAAAAACAGCTCAGCAATCAGCCATTTTGTCGGCGTTTCTTTTCATCCCCTTGGCGTTTGCTATCACCCTTATAGGAATGAGCGCTAAAGTTTTATATCCGGAGATAGCTGCCAAAGACGCCTTTCCTCAAGTAATAAGCGGGGTTCTTTCTCCTGGTTTAAGCGGATTAGTCATCGCTGCCGTAATTGCTGCGCTCATGTCCTCGGCGGATACCTGCCTGCTTAGCCAAAGTGTTATTTTAACCGAAGATATAATCAAGCGAGTGCATCCTACGCTTGACGAAAGGAAAACCGTCTTGCTAACTCGCTTAAGTCTAGTTGGGTTAGGCCTCGTGGCGCTAGGATTAGCTTTGACTTTGAAGACGGTTTATGAATCTCTCCTCTTTGCCTACACTGTATTCACCTGCGGCTTGGTTGTTCCCGTGATCGCCGGATTCTATAAAGACAAGCTGAAGGTGACACCAAGAGGTGCTCTGGCTGCTCTAATAGGTGGCGGGATAATAGGCTTGTTGGGAGAGATCCCGGGTCTTGACATTCCTCTCAAAGCAGATCTCGGCCTTATAGGCTTCGCTACGAGCGTCATCCTCCTCTTCGGAGTAAGCTTTCTTGACCGAAAGAGGCCGGCCTTGCAGGACGCAGAGTAGGTTGAAGCATTCAGCCAGGTATCTTCCCGTGAGCGGCTCTCTTCCTGCGCACAAGGAAAATCACCAGTCCCACTACAATCGGTACTAGGATCCCGCTAATGAGAATCCAATTCATGCCCTGTGGGGGAAGACCGTCGAAGCTGGCAGTTACGGAATAGTGGCCATTGACAGCGATGGTAGTTTCGGCAGCGTTGGCATCAGTAATGGTGTTCACGTCCCCGACCCAGTTAGCGAAGCGGTAGTGCTGCTGGGGCTCGGCAACCAAAGCGACCGCTGTTCCGGCGGGGATACTGGATACCGTCTCTGTTTCACCAGGGCCGATCATCTCCTCCTGTCCGTCAAATGTGGCACGGACTGAACCACCAAGGGTGCTGGAGATAATAAGGTCGTAGGCTGACATCTCCCCCGTTGCCGTGATTGAAAGAGTTGCCGCCTCACAAGAATCGTGATTACTGGCTATCGAGGTCGAGATCAGGCCTAAGACTACTAACAGCGCCGCAACAGAGGAAATACTGACTATTGTTCTCACTCTCATTCTCGTTCCTCTGGCCAAAATTGCTGTGCTCTCAGAACATCGGGTATGACGGGTTCGTTCTTGTGTCAACCGTAGCTTAGCAAGACGTCGTCGGCTCTCACAACAGAAGCTATCTGCATCCTTGGTTTCCTGACCGATCTTGTGTTTCGCAAGCCGTTTACGTAGCGTATCAGTCGCACCCTGTGGCTGTCAAAGAGTTTAGGCGTTTCTAGTTAGCTATGATGACTAGCCCCGGCCTTCTTTGGCTGTGTCGTCATAGGTGCTTATTGTGCTACCAGAGTCAGGCAAAAAATGGACAACAAATGAGGGTAAGCCAGTGAAGCGTCCAGCCACATTATGATAGAATCTAACCAGTAGAAGGGGCAGAAGCGGGTGGCGAATTCACCTTTCGCTCGGTTGATAAGGTTTCGGTGCTAAACTTGGGTGACGGGTTGTCAAACAGAAATAGACAAACGCGCATGCCGATTACGGATCGGGGTGAGATTGGCACTAGTTACCACGACAACTATGGGCAAAACAGCTATCGAGTGTGCTGATGGGGCATGGGTATCGAATCTTCCTTCTGTGAGGTGGCCGCCAGATACCAGGCACTGATATATACGACGCACAGTCTTGAATTTCAGGCAGTACGGAAGGACCAAGGCAAAGCAAAGGAGAATTGAGGTGGGGTGTGCATTTTTGTCTTTTTTGTGTTTGTCTGGTTAGGAGGCAATATGAGCACAGAATTGGTGCATATAGGTTTCGGGAGTGTGATTGCCGTGAACCGAGTGATTGCGTTCCTTCCTGTGGATCAGCAACCCACCAAACGGTTGCTCCGCGAGACAAGAGAGAATGGCCATTTGATTGACGCCACGCGGGGAAGGAAAGCCAAGACTGCCATCCTTTTTGACACTGGTCACGTAATACTAGCACATGTGACGGCGGAGACCATCACCAACAGGCTAGTTACTGCATCCGCCTCACTTGAGGAAAGAGTTGAACTGCAAAACGCCTGATCGAAACTCCGAGTCAAAGCTGAGGGCTGAGGGAAGAGTCGGGAAGGGATCTCACCCGCCTTTGCTCATTGTTTTGTCCGGGCCTTCGGGAGTAGGGAAAGATGCTGTCCTTGCCAGGATGAGAGAGTTGGGGCGTCCGTTGCACTACGTTGTTACTGCTACTACGCGTCCCAAGCGTGTCGGGGAGAGGAATGGAGGGGATTACTATTTCCTTTCCTCTGAAGAGTTTCAACGCATGTTGGATGAACAGCAGTTTCTAGAGTGGGCCGTTGTCTACGGCAACTACTACGGCGTGCCAAGAGATGAAATAACTCTGGCTTTGTCTAAAGGGGTAGATGTGATAGTCAAAGTAGATGTGCAGGGCGCTTCTACAATTAAGAAGATGCTGCCCCAGGCAGTATTTATCTTCCTTATACCTCCTTCGATGGAGGAATTAGAGAATAGGCTGAGAAACCGGCTAAGCGAGTCTTCGGCGGATCTGGCTCTAAGACTAAAAAAGGCTCAAGAGGAGACAAATAGCCTGCAGCTTTTCGATTACGCGATAACAAGCCGCCAAGACAAGCTCGACGAGGTTGTATTTCAGATTGACGCAATTGTTACTGCCGAAAAATGCCGCGTGAGCCCAAGGGCCATAAACCTTTAGCCTTCTGGTTTTGCCAGAAAGGCGTCAATGCTTCGTTGACAATACTCCCATTCCGCTTCTAAAATGAGCTCTGATATGAGTTTGCCAGAGCAACTTTACAGACTGCAGCAAATTGATCTGGAGCTCCGGGAGAAGCAACAAGCGCTGAATGACGTTGAAAAGGAATTGAGAGACACTGAGGCTGTGGTTGCCGCCGAATCCAGACTTGCCATAGAAAAACAACAGCTGGAAGAAGTGAAGGGAAAGCAAAAGGGATCGGAATGGGAACTGGAAGACCTTCAAGAGAAAGTCAAGCAGATCAATAACAAACTCTACGGTGGCACGAACAAGAATCCGAAAGAACTCGTTAATCTCGAGAAAGAACTCCAAATCCTCAGAGGCCAGATCAACTCAAAGGAAGATGCCTTACTAGGATTAATGACTCAGGTGGAAGAGATGGAGGTTAAACTCGAGACTAGCATGCAAGAGTTTGGGCGATTGAAGGAGGAATGGCGGCAGAGGCAAAAAGCTATGGGGCAAAGGAGGGAGGAACTTGAAACTGCTCTTGCGGGGCTCATGGAGAGCCGACGTCAGTTGGCAGAGCAAATCAAGCCTCAAGTGCTGGAGCTATACGAACGAATCAGGCTAACCAAGGAACCAGCTGTGGTGAAAGTGGAGCGCGGAAGATGTCAGGGATGTCACATTACGGTGCCTACGAGTCAATGGCAGAAAGCCAAGGCAGGTCATATCGTTCAGTGCAGTAGCTGTAACCGGATACTGTCTGTGGAGTGATGGATGAGGAATTGTGTTGATCTGACAGAGCCCGCAGACACGCCGACGAGGCGCTGGGTCGGAGAGTCTAACTGAGCAACCATGTGCCCCTGATGGTGTGGTTTTGGCGGCAGCGCACAAATGAAGCAGAGTTACAGTTCCGTGCCACTTTATCGACTGACATGCTATCAGTCAGAATGCTTGACAGTGAAGGCTAAGTGATATACTATGGGCTAGAATTTTGTTATAGACCGCAGGATTACGGTTACAGGGGGTCACCTAATGGAAGATGTCGCTATTATTGGAGTAGGCCAGAGCGTTTTTTCACGCGATTGTGGTGTATCTGTCAGGGAATTGTGTTTTCAAGCCTATGCTGAGTCAATGAAGGGACTAGACATCACTAACAGCGACATAGATGGCTCCATAATTTGTTCTGCGCCGGAATACGATAAGCAACGTTCACCGGCCGGTCTGATTTCAGAGTATCTGGGGTTAACGCCGAAGCCGAGTTTCTATGTCGAGACCGTGTGTTCTTCTAGCAGCACAGGGCTTAGGATAGGTTGGTCGTTAGTGAAAGCGGGTCTACACAAAGTAATGGCAGTAGTAGGCTTCCAGAAGATGTCAGAGCTGAGCTCACGTGAAGCGGCAGAGAGAATGAGTCGCGGGGGAGACATAATATGGGAATCGCCCTTTGGCATAACCATGCCGGCTGGATATGCCATGTATGCCCGGGCCCATATGGCCAAGTACGGCACTACGGAAGAGCAACTGGCCAAGGTACGGGTCAAGAATTCACACTACGGTGCGGCAAACCCTAAGGCTACGTATCGTAAGGAGTTGAGTTTAGACGATATTATGAGCTCGGAGGTAATAACCAGCCCCCTGAAGAAGTTTGATTGCTGTGCTAATGCCGACGGTGCCTCCTGCATCATCATAGCCAGTGCTGACGTGGCCAGAAGGGTGACTAGTATTCCAATCTGGATCATTGGCGTGGGTGCTGCCACGGACACAATGACAATGTCGGGAAGGGAATCTCTCACCGGTCTCAAATGTGCACAGGAAGCAGCCAGGCAGGCATATGAAATGGCTGGAGTGGGACCGGAGGATATTAATGTTGCCGAGGTTCACGACTGTTTCACTATAGCCGAGGTTATGGCTTACGAGGACTTGGGATTCGCCAAACCTGGGGAGGCGACCAAATTGATTGAGGCAAAGGAGACATACATTGGTGGGAAGAAACCGGTAAATGTTGATGGTGGGTTGTTATCCAAGGGCCACCCTATCGGCGCTACCGGCGGCTCACAGATTAGGACTATTGTGCACCAGCTTAGAGGACAGGCCAATGAGACTCAGGTGCAGGGAGCGGAGATAGGGTTGGTTCATAACATAGGTGGCGTCGGGCAATACGGCAATGTGACCATTCTAAGGAGGTAGCCAGTGAGCTTTGAGAATTTTGGGGTTGTTAGCTTCACGAGCAAAACAAAGGCATCTGATTTTGTCGAATACCTGGAGAAGGGCAAGGTAATGGCAACTAGGTGCCGACAATGTGGGACTAATTACTTCCCGCCAAGGATGGATTGCCCCAAATGTGTAGGTAGTGATGTGGAGTGGTTTGAGATCAAGGGGAAAGGTAGCCTCGTTACCTATACCATAGTGAACTATGGTCCAACCGGATTTGAGGATGATGCCCCATATGCTTTGGCTATAGCTGATTTTGATGGGGTGAGGGTCTTTGGTCGGCTGAGCAAAAGCATGAAGGAGAGCGACATTAAGCCTGGAATGCTACTGGAAGTAGTTTCGGCAAGGCTGGCCCACGATAGGATTGGTTACGAGTTTCAGAAAGCCTGAAGACGGCTTGTGGCGCTCCCGGGTTACTTCATTTTATATAAAGCTTTGTCCATGGGAAGTCGTTGAAGGCGGAATCCCCAAAACAGAAGGAAGCAGCTAGGAGTGGCCTATTGCCTGCCCGCTGTAGGATATAGAAAGTGCCTCGCCAAGTGCTGCGCATCATCGATGCCAACCTGAACCGCTCCAGTGAAGGGTTGCGGGTCCTGGAAGATATCGCCCGTTTCCTTCTCAATGATGCTGAACTAAGACGGCGGTTGAGGGCTCTACGCCATGAGTTAGCCCAGGAAACCGAATCGCTGGGTGTGATGCCTCTATCTCAGAGAGACTCCGAACATGACAGTGGGCGGCCTTATCCTTCAAGCCGAAGGGAACTAACTGCTGCAAAACGTACAACGGCGGGCTTGCCGGACTTGGTAGTGGCTAATGCTAGAAGGGTGGAAGAAGCTCTGCGCGTAATAGAAGAGGTAGCTAAGTTACCTGAGATAAGTGCCAAGTTGAATTCAGCAGGGTTCGAACGGATCAGGTTTGCCCTTTATGGTCTGGAGCAAGATCTGGTTTCCAGGGTATCACGCCGGGAGAAAACAGAGCGGATGGCCGGGCTTTATGTTATTGTAGACAGACAATTTTTGGGGGGTAGGGATGAGTTGAATATTGCCAGTCAGATTATTGAGGGAGGGGCCAGGGTAATTCAGCTTCGTGATAAACAAAGCAAAAAAGGAGAACTGCTACTTGTGGCGCGGAGGCTCAAGGAGCTCTGCGATCGATCCGGTATTCTATTGATAGTTAATGATTACCTGGATATAGCTATGGCAGTTGAGGCCGATGGACTTCACGTTGGACAGGGGGACCTGCCCATGCCTGTAATTCGGAGAGAATTGCCGATAGATAGTATAGTTGGCTGCTCTGTCACGACACTATCTCAGGCGATGCAAGCTGAAAATGAAGGAGCGGATTATATTGCAGTGGGCTCCATGTTTCCCACCACAACAAAAAAAGGTGTGACTGTGGTAGGTGTTGGTATGCTCAAGGACATAAAGCGGATGGTGGCTACACCGTTAGTAGCTATTGGAGGGATAAACCAGAGCAATGTCTCTGAAGTTGTGGCTGCCGGTGCCGACGCCGTAGCGGTGATTAGCGATGTCCTGGGCAAGGATGATCCCAAACTGGCTGTGGAAGAACTGATATCGAGAATGAACTCGGTGAAACGGGAATGTCAAAACCAGTAGAAGATTTGGAAATGGTCGGCGCGGAGCTTCGGCCACAGTTTGCGGGTGAGGATGAGGCACGTGAGAAAGCCTTGCGCAGTTGCCGTCAAGCAATACGGTACAGTTCTGCTGCTATACGTGCTATCCATCGGCAGGAGCACGAGGAGGCCGGGCAACTCCTGGATTCCGCTTATGAGTTGCTTCGAGAACTAAACCGCGACCTGGCTGAGCATGGGAGGTTACTCTATGCGGGTTTCGTACACGACGCTCAAAAGGAGTTTGCTGAGGGATGTATTACCTTGGCTTTGGTTGGGCGGAAAGAGTTGCCCAGACCGGAAACACTTGGCATTAGCAATGCTTCCTACCTTGATGGCTTGGGTGAATCCGTAGGGGAGTTGCGACGGTACATATTGGATAGTATGAGACGGGAAGACTTTTCTCGGTGCGAGGAGCTGCTGGCCATAATGGATGCAACTTATGGAGTGTTGGTGAGCATGGACTTCCCGGAGTTACTGGCTCATGGCTTGAAGCGCACGACGGACGTCGTACGAGGTATCATAGAACGGACTCGGGGAGATCTGACCGTGTCGCTAAGGCAAAGGAGGTTGGAGACTAAACTGAATGACCTTGGCTAGTATTGCTTGGGCACTGGCCACTGCGCCAACTTGGCCCCTTCGCCTTCGATCAGTTTAGTGAGCGGTTTTCAGCGATTCAGCACCGGGCTGGCATGGGACTCAGCGGATTCCCCGGCCAACCGATGGTCATAATCCCATTTCTGTGGCTACTATGTCGCGGTAGTAATCAGCGTCACCAAAGGCAAGTTCTGCGGCTTTGGCGGTCCTGGTGTAGAAGTGTAAGTCATGCTCTATGGTAACGCCAATCGCTCCGTGAATCTGGTGTGCCAGCGCAATGACGCGCTGAGAGGCTTTGCTTACCCAGGCCTTGGCGACAGCCACCTCCTTGGTGCAGGGAAGCTGCTCGCTCATCATCCAGGCTGCCTGGTACGTGCTAAACCTAGCACCGTCAACATCGGTTGCCATGTCGGCGCAATAATGCTGTATGATTTGGAAGCTGCCAATGGGACGCCCAAACTGTTTCCTTTCGTTGGCATAGTCCACGGTCATCTCCAGTACTCGCTGGATATTGCCGACCATTTCGCAGCACTTTCCCACCGCTGCTCGCTCGATTATCCTTTGCACGGTGCTCCAGGGTTGATCTGCGGCTCCCAAAACGTTAGCTTCAGGCACCGGTACTTGGTCGAAAACCACCTCGCACAGTTTGTCATTAGCTATGGTCTTCAGAATGGTATAGTTTATTCTGGGATCCTTGGCGTCGACTATGAATATGGCGGTGCCGTTTCTGGGCTTGGTTCTGGCTGCGCATAACAGGTAGTCAGCAACATGGGCATCCGGAACAAATAGTTTTGTGCCGTTGATGACATAGCTGCCACTCTTGCGTATGGCCTCGACCGTCACTGAAGACGCATCGCAATTGTGATAGCCGGCTTCAGTCAGGGCTAAGGTGAAGATTTTCTCCCCGCGAACTATCTTAGGCAGGTATTCCTGCTTCTGCTCTTCGCTGCCGAGGTCTAAGATGGGCAAGCCTCCAAGGACCACGGTAGAGAAAAAAGGACCAGGTAGACAAGCGCGTCCCATTTCTTCTAGTAGCACTCCCAGGTCAAGCAAAGTCATGTCGCCGCCGTCATGCTTCTCTGGAAAGGCCAGACCCATCCAGCCCAACTCGGCCATCTCGTGCCAGAGTTCCGGGGAATAGCCAGTCTCGCTCTCTTGCATTTCCTTGACGAACGTTTTGGGGCATTTATCAGTCAGGAAGTCTCGAGCTGCCTTTCTTACCATTTCTTGTTCTTCAGTAAGAGCTAACTTCACCGTTGTCCTCCTAAATCATGTATTCCGAACACCGTTTGAGCTACAAGGTGAGAATCTTTGATTGATACAACCTTGCGCTCCGCTCATGATTACGTGCTAAGAAGCCGGAAGCCCCAGCCCCCTGGTGGCGAGGATGTTCTTCAGTATCTCTGATGTACCAGCCTGGAGGCTATAGCCTTTGGATCCCAGATAGGAATGCACTGCCAGTCCGCGAATAGGAGTCAATTTGGACTCGCCCACCAATTGGCCGTAAGGCCCAAGGACTTCCATAGCCACATTGGCTAACCTTTGTTCAAATGCAGTTGAGTACGCTTTGGACATGGATGCCTCCCGGTTTGGAGCTCGCCCCTCATCCATGACCAATGCCACTCTATAAACGAGTAGTCGTCCGATTTCGAACTCAATCTGGAGCTGAGCCAGCTTGCTGCGGATTCCCGGTTCATGAGATAGCTTGTTTTCTTTGGCAAACTGTATAATTGCGTCAAAGAGAGGGTAGTTGCCCATGAGGCGTTCCATCCCGCTTCTCTCGTAGTCAAGTTGGTGCAGCGCTTGCAGGAAACCCCGGTTTTTCTCACCTATTAAACATTTCTTGGGGACGCGTGCCCCGTCGAAGAACACATCATTCCAAGCCTCAGTACCGGTAATGTCTATCATGGGAATACGGTTAATCCCGGGCACATCTGCCGGAATGATGAACTCACTGATTCCCCTGTGCTTGGGTGCCTCAGGATCCGTTCTGGCCAGTAGGTAAAAATAATTCACAAAAGAGCCACCACTCGTCCACGTCTTCTGTCCATTAATCACATAGTCGTCTCCGTCTTCAACAGCCTTAGTTTGCAGTGAAGCTAAGTCAGAGCCTGCCTCTGTTTCGCTCATTCCCAGACCGATACA
This sequence comes from Dehalococcoidia bacterium, assembly GCA_046538185.1. Classification (GTDB taxonomy): domain Bacteria; phylum Chloroflexota; class Dehalococcoidia; order GIF9; family AB-539-J10; genus RBG-13-51-36. The sequence continues at coordinate 2,184 of JBKHJJ010000031.1, read as the reverse complement.
CGCTTCTCCTGCTATGATCTTGGGCAACAATTCCCTCTTCTGCTCCTCAGTGCCATAAGTGACCACTGAGCCGCCTATTTGTCGATCCGCAAACCAGTGATAAGCGGCGGGTGCTCCATAGCGCAGCATTTCCTCGGTGAGTATGAGTCGGTCTATGTAGCTACGTCCCTGTCCACCATATTCTTTGGGCCAGGTCAGACCTATCCAACCCCTCTGGGCTACCCGTTTGGTGAATTGAGGATCGAAGTCCTGTATCCAGGCGTCACAGGCAGGTTCCCAGCTTCCCTTCTTTATCTCATTTTCCAGAAACCTGCGTACTTCCTGTCTAAACTTGTTCTGCTCCTCAGTGAAGCCGAAATCCATGCTCTTCCTCCTTTCTTACAGATTGATATTGGAATACTTCCTCCACGGCCTGGCAAGAAATGCCTTATTGTTCTTGTTCTTATCTGCCAGAATATCCAGTGATTTGTTTATCACCTTTCGGGTATCGCTGGGCATTATTATATCGTCAATGTAACCCCGTTCAGCGCCCCGATACGGATTCTCATAGATTTCCGAGTATTCCTGAATCCTCTTGGCTCTCGTTTCTTCGGGATTCTGTGACTCCCTTATCTCTCTAGCGAAGATGACGCTAGCTGCGGTTTCAGCACCAACGATGGTCACTCTGGCGGTGGGCCAGGCAAATACTAGATCGGCGCCAATGCCCTTATCTAGCATGCCGTAATGAGCCCCAGCGTATGACTTGCGCAAAATGATGGAAACCAGAGGCACAGTAGCATCGGCCCAGGCGAAAAGCAGTTTGGCACCGTGGCGTAGGATGCCTTTCCAGTCCTGTTCCGAACCTATCATATAGCCAGGGCAGTCTTGGACAGCAACTATTGGTATGTTAAACAGGTCACAGAATCTAGCGAACCTGGCTCCTTTGTCTGCGGCATCGACGTCAATGATTCCTGACGCCAACATAGGTTGGTTTGTCCAAATACCTACCGGGCGTCCATTGAAACGGGCAAAGCCGGTGATTACCCACTTGGCATGATCCTTCAGTATTTCCACGAAATGCCCGTTGTCGACTATAGCGTGAATTACCTTGTACATGTCATAGGGCTGGGTCGGACTGTCAGGAATGACGGTGTTTAGTTCAGGGCATGCCCGGTCAGGGTCATCCTTACACTCAATGCGCGGTGGCGTCTCTCGGTTGTTAGACGGGAAGAAAGACAGGAGTTCTTTAGCTCTATCTATGGCATCTTTGTCGTCCTCCGCTACTATGTGTGTCTGCCCTGATTTGACCGCATGTGCCTTCCACCCCGAGAGTTCCTCCAGGCTGATTTCCTCCCCTAGCTGGGTCTTGACAAATGCTGGACCGGCGATTCCCATGTAACCCGTATGTCTCGTCTGGATAAGGAAGTCCTGCATTATGGGATGGTAGGCTTGTCCGCCCAAGCAAGGACCCATCAGTAGCGCTATTTGTGGAATTATTCCTGACGCTAATATTTGGGCCCGGAATATCCAGCCGTAGGCTTCCAGAGTATCCATTCCTTCCTGGAGCCTGGCGCCTCCCGAGTCATTCATGCCGAGGAAAGGCCATCCCATGTCCTTGGCGAAGTTGATAGCCCGGATTTCCTTCAAGCCATGGTACTCGCCAAAACTCCCGGCCATAGCCATATAGTCCTCAGCGAAGGCAACAACTGGTCTTCCGTTGACCAGACCGTAACCTGTTACTACGCCTTCGGCGGGCACATCCCTTTTATCCATGCCGAAATGGACAGTCCTATTCTTGACGAATAGTCCCAGTTCAGTGAAAGTGCCAGGGTCGAACAGATAATCTATCCTTTCCCTCGCTGTCCATTGCCCCCCTTTATGCCTTTTTTCAATAAGGTCAGGGGATGCCATCTGCAGTATTTTGGCTCTCTTCTGTTTGTATTCTTCAATCAGTTCTTTAGTCGTTGCCATTGATAACCTTCTCCTTTCACTTTCACGTGATTAGTATTCTCGCACTTAGTGTGACAAGACGATCAGCCGCCGCCAAACCTTGCTATTATATGGCATGCGGGCTAGTTTTTCAATCCTCACTGCAAAGCACCGTCTACTAACTGGCGGAGGGGGTGGGATTCGAACCCACGTTCGCCGGAAGGCGAAAGCGGTTTTCAAGACCGCCACCATAAGCCGCTCGGTCACCCCTCCTGT
>JBKHJJ010000030.1:0-12272 GCA_046538185.1 Dehalococcoidia bacterium | reverse complement strand
GGAGCGTGTGGTTTAATTCGATGCTACACGAAGAACCTTACCAGGGCTTGACATGTTTGGGAATCTCCCCGAAAGGGGGGAGTGCCTTCGGGAGCCCTTGCACAGGTGCTGCATGGCTGTCGTCAGCTCGTGTCGTGAGATGTTGGGTTAAGTCCCGCAACGAGCGCAACCCTCGTCCTGTGTTGCCCTCTCACAGGAGACTGCCCCGCAAAACGGGGAGGAAGGTGGGGATGACGTCAAGTCAGCATGGCCCTTAAGCCCTGGGCAACACACACGCTACAATGGGCGGCACAAAGGGAAGCGAAGGAGCAATCCGGAGCTAATCCCACAAAACCGTCCTCAGTTCGGATTGGAGGCTGCAACTCGCCTCCATGAAGTCGGAGTTGCTAGTAACCGCAGGTCAGCACACTGCGGTGAATGCGTTCTCGGGCCTTGTACACACCGCCCGTCACGCCATGGAAGCTGGCAACACCCGAAGTCGATGTGCCAACCCGCCTTTGGCGGGAGGCAGTCGCCGAGGGTGGGGCTAGTGACTGGGGCGAAGTCGTAACAAGGTAGCTGTACCGGAAGGTGCGGCTGGATCACCTCCTTTCTAGGGAGTGGAATCTCCTAGGTCGATCGAAGGATTCTATCCTTCGTCTTACTAGGTTTCTGCCTTCCTTCCACTATCCAGGGGTTAAGGGCTTTTTATATATGAGAGCCGGGATGCGTGCTACAGCTAACTCTCCCGCACCGACGCTTGATTTTCTCCATTTTTTATCCTAGAATGGCTTTCGTGTGGGCCATTAGCTCAGCCGGTTAGAGCGCAGTCCTGATAAGACTGAGGGCGCTGGTTCGAATCCAGCATGGCCCACCAATCTGGAAATCCGAAATCCCAATTTCGAATCATCAATCATTTTTTCCGCGTCCGTTTAAACCGGTCTGGGATTTGGAAATTGGGATTTGAGAATTGCTGACCCGGGGCTGTAGCTCAACTGGGAGAGCGCCTCCCTTGCACGGAGGAGGTCAGGAGTTCGAATCTCCTCAGCTCCATTTTTTAACAGGTCCCCAATTTCCGAATTATTGAACATCCACTTCTTGACATTCATCTTCTTTATGTGTAGAATAATGAATGAAAATTCATTCATTATCCCCTGATGACTGGCTATGGCTGACAGAGAATCGCGGAAAAGACAGATTACAGAAAAGCGGGAGGAGCAAATCCTTAATGCCGCCTCAGAGGTCTTTGCCCGTAAAGGTTACGCTGCCGCCACCATACCCGAAATCGCCGAAGTGGCCGGGGTGGCCGTAGGCACAATCTATATCTACCACCCCGGCAAGCGTGAACTCTTCATAGCCGTCATCAAAAACTTGATCATCACTGTCCCCTTGCTAGACCTCATCGATAAAATGGCAGAAGGCGATATCACCATCACCCTTAAGCAAATTATGCAGAACCGGTTCAATCTCATTGAATCCGAACAGGTTTCACGAATACCTTCGCTGATGGGAGAAATCCAGCGCGATCCCGAGCTGAAAACCCTCTGGGCGGAGCAGTTCATACAGCCCTTCTTTGAAAGGATGGAGGAGATGTACCGAACCATGGTGGCCTCCGGCAAGTTCCGCAGTATCGAACCGCAATTAGCCACCAGGACGATAGGCGGGCTGATTCTCGGCTTCCTTATGCTGAGACTCATGGAGGGAGAAATCAGTCCCCTGAACCGGCTATCACAAGACGAAGTGGCTGATACGCTGGTGGACTTCATGCTCCATGGTCTGAGCACGAACGAAGGAGAGAATAAAGGTTGAAGGAAAAAACTATGACCGACGATGCTGCCATCTCCGTTAAAAAACTGCGTTTCAATTATGGCCATCTGCGGGTACTTGATGACCTTTCTTTGAAGATACCCGCCGGCGCCAGCTTCGGTCTGCTGGGACCCAATGGCTCCGGCAAAACTACCCTGATACGCCTGATGGTCGGGCTTCTCAAGCCAGCCGACGGCAGTATCCGGTGCCTGGGCAAACCGCCCTCCACCACCAACGCCCAAAACATCGGATACATGCCCCAGCTGCCCGCCCTTTACAGCGAATTAACTGTACAACAGAATATAGATTTCTTCGCCCGTATCTACGGGATGCGGGACAGGAAAGAAAGAGCGCAGAGAGTGGACAAGGTCATAAGGCTAACAGACCTGTGGGCCAAACGCCGTGAGTCGGTAATCAGATTAAGCGGCGGTATGAAGCAGCAGGTCAGCCTGAGTTGTGCCATAGTGCATCATCCGCCGCTGCTCTTCCTTGATGAACCTACTGTTGGTCTCGATCCGGAGTTGAGGGCACATTTCTGGGAACACTTTGAAAGCCTGACCCGGGCCGGCACGACTCTCATAATCTCCAGCCACACCATGGATGATGCAGCCCACTGCCAGAACCTGGTTTTCCTTAGGGAGGGAAAGGTCATCGCCCTCGGAACACCGGAGGAACTGCGGGCGGCCACCGGCCAGGCAGAGGCAACACTTGAAGACGCCTTCCTCTACTACATTCAACACAGTGAGGTGAAACAAAATGACCAGTAGCACAGTGTCCATCGCCCGGAGGATTATCATACAGCTTGTACGAGACCGCCGTACCATTGCCCTGGTAATCATCGTTCCACTGGTCATCGCCAGCCTGGTCGGGGTCAGCATCCCGGACAAAATGATTCTGGACTACACAGCCCCGGCCATCATCGCCACACTGATACTTTTCTTCGGCTTTCTGCTGACCGGCATCAGCTTCCTCAGGGAGCGCTCCCAAGGAACACTGGAACGGCTGATGGCTGCTCCGGTAACACGCTTGGACATCGTGGGTGGCTATCTGCTTGGCTTCTTGCTTTTCGCTATGCTGCAAACGCTGATTATCTTCTTCTATATGATTTACGTTCTGGACATCAGCTACCAAGGCGACCTCTGGCAGATACTTATCTTTCAGGTGCTCATCGGCATCGGCGCAGTCTGTCTGGGAACTTTTCTGTCTGTCTTCGCCAGGAATGAGTTCCAGATGATTCAGTTCATCCCCATGATTATCGTACCTCAGATATTCCTCTGCGGACTTCTATGGCCAGTCAGCCAGATGCCGGATTACCTCCAGTGGTTGGCCAATTGCCTGCCCCTGACCTACGGAGTAGAGGGCATAAGGGCAATGATGATGGAGGGGAAGGATTTGCTCGATATCGGGAAGGATGTAGGCGTACTGGCCGCCTACGCCGTTGGACTGTTGCTCCTGGCCTCACTCACACTGCGGCGCAGCTCGGCCACTTAGGATTTATAGCTCAATCACCTTTGCTTGAAAGGACAATGTTCTGCCGCGTCAGCATCCTGGACAAATATAATACGAGTGCCAGAATAACTACCGCTCCGGCCAAATACCAGAGCGCGAAAGACCATGCATTCAGGTCCAGCGCACCAGTCGCCAGGCCGGCCGGCATCCCCATCATCAGTCCAAACCCCAAGATTAACGCCGGCGCCAGGGCGATGTCCGGATTATTCACCAACGAGAACGATATCATAAAAAGCAGCAGCCCCAGAAACAGCAGCGGGTTTATAATCAAGCCAAGCACCAGCGCGGGAACCGGCAGGACAAAACCATAACCGGCGGGAATAATCGCGGCCAGGTGCATTACCAACACTACTATCATGGTAGCAAGGGCCGCAATCGCATACCCGGGCATGTAAATAGCTATCGACTTCCCCAGCCAGAGTTCGTGCGGCGTGAGGGGTGTAGCCATCAGGGCTTCTATATTGCCGTTCACTTTCTCTTTCGTCACCGGCAGGTTGGCGAATGCCCAGACAAAGGCAATCAAAACGAAAAGGGGTAGAAAATACAACACCAGGCCTACGAACAACTCCAGGAGCGGCCGGGCTTGCGGCTGCCCCAGCCAGCTTTGCAGGTTCAGGGCAACGCTGATACCTGCCGCCGCCGCGACCGTGACAGCGGCTGCGATGATGGCCATTACCCTGAAAGCAGCTGAATGACGGATTTCACGGTAATCACGCTTTGCAACAATAGTGATTCTGCCCATAAGGATTTCTTACCCTGAAAGAACGACCCTTTCCGGGACCAGTTTCGGCTTGATGCCAAGGATAATAACGCCGATGACGAGGGCAATTCCAAAATTCAATACCATGAACTGCCAAGAACTGGCATCCATCATATTCCGAACTGCCAGCTGTATCCCCAGGTTCGCCATGACAGGGAGAAACACCTGGGCGATAATATTGCCAGTGGCCGGCTTGATTATGAATCCCACCAGGTGCGCCAGCAGTCCGAAAGACAAATAGATGAGCGGCACCGCCACCAGGCTATTGACAATCATTGCCGGAGTGAACAGGAAACCGATTTCTGGCACAAAATATATCACGTTGACGATAACCAGAGTAAGCGCTGTCAGGACTACCGCGAGTACCAACCCCAGCACGAATAAAGCCAGGCTTTTCCCTATCCATATGTCCCGTAGCTTTAACGGTGTTGCCAGTAGTGCGTTCAGGATACCGCGTGATTTCTCCCTGACCATCGTTTGAAATATGAACGAATTCAGAGTAATGCCTATAGTCAACAGGCTAGTTGAATAGAGGATGAGACTGAGATGCCCTTCCAGTACCGTCCGGTCCGGCACCGCTGACTCCACCTCCGGCTCGATTGTGAGCAGACACAGAATAAGGGCTACCCCGGCCACGCAGATAATCGTTACCGATACCATGATTATCAATGAAACTTTTTGACGCACGGTGTTCCTGATGCCGGTGACGATGACGAGACCAATGTTACTCATGCCTGCTCCACCTCTTTGAGGATGGATGAATAAAGGTCTTCCAGAGAAGCTTCTCTCCGGCCGGCCTGCTCTATCTTCACTCCCTGTCCGGCGAGGAAGCTGACGATGTCGGACACCTGGGCATCTCCTTCCTTTGGTTCGAAGCTAAGACTCGTGCCGCTCATTTCGCGGAAACCGAGTTGCGGCTGTTCTTTCAAGGCTGCCAGGACGGAGTCCGTTACACCGCTGCTGGTCTCGACAACGACACCGCTTCTGCCCATCTTCTGCCGGAGGTCTTCCAGCTCTCCATAGAGTTTGATCTCGCCCCGGTCGATGAGGGCGACGCGGTTGCAGATACGCTGGACCTCGTCGAGGTTGTGGGAACTGAGGAGCACGGTCTTCTGCTCCCGGCGAGCGATTTCCAGCAGCAGTTTCCTTATCTCTATCTGGCCGGTAGGGTCGACTCCGGCAGTGGGCTCGTCGAGGATAAGGACTTTCGGGTCGTGCACCATGGCACGCGCCAGCGAAAGCCGCTGCCGCATACCTTTGGAGTACGTCCCGACCCTGTCATCGGCGCGGTCGGCCAGTTCCACAAGGTCCAGGACTTCGCTAATTCGCGTTCCTGCGTCAGAAACCTCATAGATATCGGCATAGAACTGGAGGTTCTCAACGGCGGTCATGGCATCGTAGAGGCCATCGGGGTCGAGGGCAAAGCCGATTTTCATACGGGTCTGCTCCAGGCCGATATCATGCCCGAGAATATCGAGTTCCCCGGAATCCGCCTGGAGCAGACCGAGGAGTATCCTGATGGTAGTCGTTTTACCAGCGCCGTTGGGGCCGAGATATCCGAAGATATCCCCAATCTGGACATCGAAGCTGACCCCCTTAAGAACTTCCCTGCTTCCGAGTGTTTTACTGATATTGTCGATATGGATCGCCGTAGTCATCCGCTCACCTCGCTTTACTGGCCGGTGAAAAGCGGTCACTCTTCGTCTGATTTCTTCATCTGCGATTCTATATGGCTGAACAGGCCCGTTCCTCCAAAATTTTCCTCGATAATGCCAAAGGTGGCTATCCAGAGCCCCATTTTCATGTCTCCAAAAACGAGCAGCTTATCACCAGTCTTGATATTGAAATCCTCTCTCGCCTCAGCCGGTACAACTATCTGTCCCCTCTCACTCACTGTTACCGATCCGTAGAACTTTCTTCCTTCCGCTTGTTCCATGCCTGATCCTCCACATCTTACTTACAAGATTAATCTTATTTACATGATAATTTTTACCAGAAATATACGTTGTTGTCAACTTTGGAGTGTTCACAGAGGAATTAGAAAAGTGCGAGGCTTCCGCCTCGCACTCTACCCGGCTAATTCCACAACCATCGTATCCCTGAAGGCCTATTCGCCCTCGATTGGAAGGCCCTCTTCTTCTCCCTCAGCTTTGCCCTCTACAACATCCACTTTGGCAACGCGATTCAGGGCTTCCCAGGCGGTGGTTCCCGCAGCCAATACGAGTTCATGGGATTCCTTCTCTTTGACACCGCCATAATCTATGGTTACAGTGGTTTCCACTGTTGAATAAGCCTCTTCCATAGTGGAAAGCCGGCTGTCTACACCGCTGATCTTGGAAAAAGAGAGTGCTCCCAGAATTACTCCTGCAAGAGCAATTACGCCTATCGCTATCAACAATATCCTGTTCATCATTACCACCTTTCAAAATTAAGTTATCGCTCTATCCAAAAAACCCCGGTTAGCGATTGCATATATTCCCTCCTTGCCGCAATCGGCATTGCCTTTGTAGCTGTGACCCTTCTATGAGACATCAGTTACCTCCCAGAGCGAAAGGCCGGTCACACCATCATATTTTCTCTCAAGCATAGGGCCCGCCAGTTCCCAGAGATGGACCTCAGCGGCAAAGACGGTGCCTTCGAAAAGGTGCCCACCTTTAGTACTTCCATCCCTATCCGCCAGTACCACATGGGCATGAACAAACGGCTCCCCTTCCTTCAGGGAAATATTGCCCGTACAGTTCACTATCTCATGAGGTGATTCCACATTCCATTCCTCATATTCCTGGCTTGTCTGGTCATAGTAGCCGAGCCTGGCGTCCTTGAGAGCCCCAATTGCCATGAAGTTCGCAGTATTCAGTTCCTTATTCTTTGCGGTATCAACCAGGAACTGAACCAGATCAGAGCCATGCTGGACCCGAATCATAAACTGCCTTCGCAGGGTATATTCGACTACAGCCATCCTTCCTCCTCCAACGTTACGTATCTATGTAAGGATAGCACATAAACATACCTCGATTGAAGTCGGTCGCTTGTTACTTTTTACACCCTACTGCTACAATAGTTATAGGGAGTGTTAGTCAGGAGGCACAAGAATGAAACCGGAACGCTTTACAGAACAGGCCCAAGAGGTGCTCGGTGCATCTCAGGAATTAGTGAGAAAATACCGCCATAGCCAGTGGGACGTGGAACACGTCCTGGCAGCTTTGTTGGATCAAGAAAAGGGATTAACGCAGGAAATATTGAAACAACTAGGTGTCGATGCGACACAGGTACGACAAAGTGTAGAGCAGGTACTGCAACAGAGTCCTAAAGTAGCCTATGAAAGCCCTCAGGTATATGCTACACCCCATGTCGTGCAACTGCTTCAAAATGCCGACGCCGAGGCTAATAGACTCAATGACGAGTATGTGAGCACAGAGCACATCCTTATTGCTATAGCCGGGGAAAGGAAGGGCCAGGCAGCACAAATCCTTCAAAGTTTTGGAATTGACCAGGAGAAAATCTATGGAGTACTCCAGAACATCCGGGGCAGTCAGCGAGTGACCGATTCCCGTCCCGAGAGCAAATACAAGGCTCTGGAGAAGTACAGCAGGGACCTGACCGAGCTGGCCAATGAAGGGAAGCTGGACCCGGTCATCGGCCGTGATGAGGAGATAAAGCGCGTGATGGAGGTATTGACCCGTCGCACAAAGAACAATCCCGTCATCATCGGCGATGTAGGAACGGGCAAAACCGCAATCGCTGAAGGCCTGGCTCAGAAGGTGGCCGTGGACGATGTCCCCGAGTCCCTTAGAGGACGCCGGGTAATCGCGCTCGACATGGGATCGCTGGTGGCCGGAACGAAGTTCCGCGGCGAGTTCGAGGAACGCCTTAAAGCTGTAATGGACGAGATACGCCAGGCTCAAGGTGAGATTATACTCTTCATTGACGAGTTGCATACAGTAGTCGGAGCGGGCGCAGCCGAAGGTGCCATTGATGCATCAAATATGCTGAAACCGGCTCTGGCGCGCGGCGAACTGCAGTGCATCGGCGCTACCACGCTTAACGAATACCGGGAACACATAGAAAAGGACGCAGCTCTGGAAAGGCGCTTTCAGCCGGTATTCCTTGGTGAACCCAGCGTGGAGACGACCATTGAGATGCTGAAGGGCCTGCGCCCGAAATACGAGTCGCATCACAAGATACAGATAACCGACGCAGCCCTGGAAGCTGCTGCCAAGCTCGGTGACCGCTACGTCTCGGACCGCTTTCTGCCCGATAAGGCAATCGACCTCATCGACGAGGCTGCGGCCAAGGTTCGCATCGAGTCGGAAAGCTATCCGTCGGAGATGAAAGAGCTGGAGCAAAAGCTGAGGCACCTGACCAATGAGGAAGAGGCTGCAGCACAGCGTGGCGATTACGAGAGAGCGGCCAATGTGAAGTCCGAACGATTGAGTATTGAGAACCAATACCAGGAAATGAAGAACAAATGGTCCCAGGACAACAAGGTGGACAAGGTAGTCGATAAGGAAGATATAGCAGAACGCATCTCCAAGTGGACTGGCATTCCTGTCAGCCGTATGCTGGAGGAAGAGACGGATAAGCTGATCAATATGGAAGAGCGGCTGCACGAGCGTGTCATAGGTCAGGATGAAGCAATCACAGCCGTCTCCGATGCTATAAGACGGGCACGCTCAGGATTGAAGGACCCCCGAAGACCAATTGGCAGCTTTATCTTCCTCGGCCCCACAGGGGTAGGGAAAACCGAACTTTGCCGGGCTCTGGCCGAGTTCCTCTTCGATGAGGAAGATGCTCTGGTCAGACTGGACATGTCGGAGTACCAGGAGAGGCACACCGTCTCCCGGCTTGTCGGGGCACCACCCGGATACGTGGGCTATGAGGAAGGAGGACAGCTCACCGAGAGGGTGAGGCGTCGTCCTTACAGGGTGATTCTGCTTGATGAAATTGAAAAAGCCCATCCTGACGTGTTTAACATGCTTCTGCAGATACTGGATGACGGACGTCTTACTGACGGACACGGCCGGACGGTTGATTTCAAAAACACGGTGATCATCATGACCAGTAACCTCGGAAGCCAGGAATTCCAGCGTCAGTCGATCGGCTTCCGCACCGATGAGGAAACCAGGGCCGACCGACAACGGAAGAAGAGCAACGTGGAGAATGCATTAAAGCAGACATTCCGGCCTGAGTTCCTGAACAGGGTAGACGAGGTCATCGTCTTTGACGAACTCAGTGAGGAAGAGCTGCAGCAGATTGTGGAACTCATGCTTAACGACCTTAAGGACCGACTTTCGGAGCGGAATATATCGGTATCGCTGACACAGGAAGCGAAGTCATGGCTGGCTAAAGAAGGCTTTGACCCTGTGTTCGGGGCACGTCCGCTACGAAGAGCTGTCCAGCGCTATGTGGAAACTCCCCTTTCCAGAAAGATCCTGCAAGGGGAATTCCAGGAGGGCGATAACGTCGTGGTCAGTCTTGATTCAGAGTCAGGGGAGCTGACGTTCAGCAAAGATGGAACGGTGTTGACTGCATAATGGCAAGCTGTTAAAATGTATCATGCTTTAACACGACCCCGTGGTGTAGCGGCTTAACACACCAGCCTGTCACGCTGGAGATCGTGGGTTCAAATCCCATCGGGGTCGTATCCTCAACATAGTCTCTGGCTTTCTTCGTATTACAACTCGCAGAAGAGGTTAAATTCAGGTCGTGGCTGCTACGCCACGACCTCATTTTGATTCAGACGGATTCAAACTGAGGGGTGCCATATTTGGGGCACTCATTCATAAGCCACACGGCTCACCACAGTCTACAATAATAGCGATTATCCATCTTTGGCTATTTATAAACTCCAAATTCCTTAGCAGCTTCTATCATGGCATGCAAGTTATCAGGGTTCCCTTTGTCAATAGAGGCACCCCCTGTTAAGATAAACCCCCCACCTTTGCCGCAATCCTCAATAAGATTTATGCAATACTGCTTAACGGCTTGAGGCGTACCGTTACGCATCAGCGAGGTGGGCACATTGCCGGAGATACAAGCCGTATCGCCGAGAATTTCCTTGGCTCTGGTCATATCCGTTTTGTCAAACCACCATAGTACGGAACCTTTGGGCACGTCCTTTACAGTCTCCAGACGTCTGTTATAGCTACCCTCAGCAAACAATAATGGCATGCAACCCTCGTTCACCAATCCCACAATAACTTTCCTCAGGTAAGGCCAGTAGAATGTCTCAAATTGCTTATCGGACATGAATGTATCATCACCCTTGTGCAGCGGCATAAGGATAATCGGTCCACCAGAGGCGTTCGCTCCCGCTATCCCTGTCTCAATAATCCATGGTGTCACTATTTCCATAGCCTCGAGAAGCTTATCAGGTTGCCGGTACATATCCATTACTATACCGTGAGTTCCTCTTAGGGTATCTCCTAGAAGATCAAAGGGGGCGTGAGCAAAACCTCCCGTTAGAGATGGGAATCCTGCTGCCCGGGCCTCCGTATTTATTTCCCTGACAACCTCTTGAAAATTTGCCAATTCCTTGCCAGCATCAATGATGGCTTGGAATGCCGCCTGGACATCTGGTGCAGTGCATGCTGCCAGGAACATGGTTGGCAGCCCCAATGTGCTTCGCAGGGGTATCAGCTTCTGCAACGGCTCTAGGGCACCCATCGTACGAGGCAGGTAAAATCTCAAACAATAATCTGATGGGTCCTTGAGCAGGGCATCGTATTCATCTGCCTTCATATACTCGCCCTCAACAAACTGGTCCATACTGGCATTTTCAGGGAGACCATGCCCCGGCCATCTAGAAAATCTGCTATCAAGTATCTCGCCCATCCTGCCTGGACTAACACTAACTCTGGGACCAGCGAAGGTATCCCCGTCAAATTCATAGAGAAATTTTAGCCATGCCCGTTTCATTTCTGCATAATCATACATGGCTGTACGTAACGTTATCCCGGCATAATGGACCGGGAATTCCACGGTAGGTAGTCTGCATGGTACTCTATCGCGTTTTTCCTCCCAGGATAAATCAGTCCATTTACTTTCCACGGTTAGTTACCTCCTTGATAGTGTAAAATCAGTAAAATCGGGGGTTGACCATAGATACTATCTGGGTCCCCTGGTTACCTGGCTCTCCACTGAACCACTTGCCGCTCATAAATACTTAATCATGCATTCTATTCAGGAAATGGAGCGCTTGTCCCGGATCAGCGAGGAGACTGTAAACCTTGTTATCATGGTCCAGCTTCGCTGTATTACGATCTATGATATCGCGAGCAGGCACAATATCAGAATCACGGAAGACAGTCGCAGGAATCGGCCACCTCTCGGCAGTGCGCCGGGGAAAGTGCTACTTTCCCAACTCGATAACGGAGAAATAGAGGAAGCCCTGCAAAAGATCGATCTGGTGCATGCTACAGAGCGTACTGTTACTGATAAGTACACGTTGATCTCCCAGTTGCAAGAGATCAGGCAGCAAGGATACTATGCCAGTTACGGTGAAGTAGTGACCGGGCTTGCGTGTATATCTGTCCCTGTTAAGAATTATATATATCCAGCCGCCCTGAGCATCCTGGGATTTGAAGGACATTTAAAGCCGTTGGCAAAGGAACTCAAAGAAGAATTGACGGTTAGTGCGGCTCGTATTTCCCGCAACATCGCGGAGAAAGGATTCTAAAGGGGGTGATATATGGCTACATAACACAGGCTGTTCCGCAGAGTTATTCAGGATACATTAGAATCTATATGTAAGGAGGTATGATGAAGAGGTTTTTATTTGTTCCTGTAGTGGTTGTCCTGGTGAGCATATTGGTTTTTGGCGGTTGCGCTAAGACGGAAACAACGGAATCACCATCGGCAACGGAACCGACTCAAACAACAGAGCCGACCCCCAGTGGGCCGACATATGGCGGTATTCTGAAGGCTACCAGGGCCTCATCTCCGGCGTGCATTGGCTATCAGCCAGATTTTTCTCCTGTTGACACCATATATGCCTCACCTATTGCGGAAAGGCTGGTCAGTTGGGATGAGGAAGGGAACTACATCCCTGTGCTGGCCAAATCTTGGGAAGGGGATCCGGAGAACAATACCTTGACTTGGCATTTGAGGGAGGGAGTTAAGTTCCAGGATGGAACTCCTTTCAATGCGGAGGCAGTTAAATTTAGGCTCTGTTATCGTTTAGGGTTGTTAACTTGAGGTGACCATGATATAGTGGAGG
>JBKHJJ010000149.1:0-2621 GCA_046538185.1 Dehalococcoidia bacterium | reverse complement strand
AGCCATAGATTCCACCGCGATGTACGTGGTCGGCTATGACTACAGCCCTGGAAACTTTCAATGGCGAATAGAGAAAAGAGTTAAGTAGACAGGTATTCTTCACAGACGCGGACTAATCTGGCGACAGGGACGTCCCTAACAGGAGGCTGCCGACAAATAACTGTAGTCAGCTTAGCCGGGTCTCAATCACTTGTTATGTGACTCCTGAGTTCCAAGGGCACCATACCAATCAAGCCTGCTGCAAACCCAAAAGGGAGATGGGCATCGACAGCGAGAAGTGGGTCAATTGACAACCCTCAAATAGTGGAGTATTCTGGTTGTTAAGAGGGAGGTGGGGAAGCCATGGGAGAAACTGTTCATAGCCTAAGAATAGCACTGCTTCTAGTCGCAGTGGTCGCACTGGCAGGTCTGCTCGCCTGTGACGCAGGACCCACCCCGCCGGCAGGTGGTTTTGAGGTCGAACGGGTATTTCCCGACCTGTCTTTCCAGCAAATGACCAACCTGGCACAGCCGGATAATACCAGCGGCCTGATATTCGTTACCGAGCAGGCAGGGGTCATTTACAGCTTTTCCACCAACAATTCGCAGCCGGCGGACCTATTTCTCGATATTACAGACCGGGTTAACATGGGGCATAATGAGGAAGGCCTGCTCGGGCTTGCCTTCGACCCCGACTACCAGGAGAACGGTTATTTCTACGTCTATTACTCGGCCGCCGAACCCCGCCGCTCGGTACTGTCCCGTTTCAGCCTCGACGAAGAGAATACGGACGTAGCCGACCCGGACAGCGAAGTCATTGTCATGGAAGTTGCACAACCCTACGGCAACCATAACGGCGGGCAGCTCGCCTTCGGCCCGGACGCGTACCTCTACATTGGTTTGGGCGACGGCGGCAGCGCCGGTGACCCCGAAGGCAACGGGCAGAACCTGGGTACACTATTGGGCTCGATACTACGTATCGACGTAAGCGGGTTATCAGGCCACGGCGATTATGAAGTACCTGCCGACAATCCGTTTGTGGGTACTGAGGACGCCCAGCCGGAGATATGGGCATACGGGCTGCGAAACCCCTGGCGTTTTTCCTTCGATTCGGAAACCGGGCGGTTGTGGGCCGGCGATGTGGGGCAGAGCGCATGGGAGGAAATAGACATCATTACCAAAGGCGCTAACTATGGCTGGAACATAATGGAGAGCACCCACTGCTACTCTCCCTCTACCGGCTGTAACCAGTCCGGCCTGACGTTCCCCATAGCCGAGTACGACCACTCAGAGGAGCGGTGCTCTGTCACCGGGGGATACGTGTATCGGGGAGATGAGACACCGTCTTTAGAGGGCTACTACATATACGGAGACTACTGTTCCGGAGATATCTGGGCTCTGGCTTATGATGGCGATGACGTAACCGAGAACATACTTCTGGTTGATTCCGACCTGCTTATCACCTCCTTCGGCGAAGACCTGGCGGGCAACCTGTATATCCTTGATCGCCAGGGAGGCATCTATACCCTGGTAGAAACGGAATAGCTCCCCACAGGTCCAGACCGAATTCAAAGGACACCATCCTCATCAGGCCTGCAAGGAATCGGGTATTGAGTCGCCGCCACGCAACGGGACAGAATCTCAAGGATTCTTCGGTCGGCTGACTCCCTCGGAATGACAAAGGGGACCGCACATTCCTGACTTCGGTTTGACCCCAAGTCAGTGGCGACAAAGGGCGCCATAGAATACCCGAAAAACTGGTAGTTGACCGCGCTGCCCGGTTGGCTTACTATGGATATTGTTGAGCTTGATTAATACCGGCGTTTGCCGGAAAAACAGAGTCGATTGGAGTCTCAGCGGTTAGTTCCATTGCTAGCAAAGCTAGCAAGGGACCAGAATATTTTTGAGTAACAACTTGCAGTACTTCATACTAACGTTCGTGCCCTTATTCATCGTCATTGACGCGCTGGGTATCCTGCCCTTCGTCATCTCTATGAGCGAAGAGATGTCAAAGCGAGAGCGCCGCAAGATGATCCACGTGGCTACAATAACAGCTACCATTGTGGGTCTTGTATTCCTGTTTTTTGGGCAGTTCATTCTGCGGGTAATGAACATTTCAGTAGGTTCATTTGCTATTGCCGGTGGCGTTATCCTGCTGGTGCTTTCCATTAAACACATGACAACCGGACGGATGGTGGAAATCATCAAGGAAGAAATGGTAGCCGTGGTCCCTATTGGCACACCCCTGACGGTAGGTCCGGCTACAATAGCAACTCTGTTATTATTAGCTACACAATTCCCTCTCTACATGGTTCTCGTGTCCTTTGCTCTGAATATGCTTATTGCCTGGGCGATCTTTATAGCAGGCGGGCAGATTGCCAGTTTCCTGGGGCAAGGCGGGCTGAAGGCAATTTCCAAAGTATTCAGCCTGCTGCTGGCGGCGATAGCGGTAACGATGATGCTTCACGGCCTGGAATTGCTTAACATAGTGGCGGGGTAAATGGCGGAGACCGCTTAGACATGAGAGGGGGCTGCCACACCGACCAGTCCAAGACTTTCCTCATTACCTCGGGGCGGTTATCTCCGCTTACGCGAGCGTTTCGACTTCAGGATGGCGAAGGAAGAGTTCATGGAGTTTGTTG
>JBKHJJ010000148.1:0-2628 GCA_046538185.1 Dehalococcoidia bacterium | reverse complement strand
GAGAGCCAAAAGGAGGAAGGTAAGAGATGAAAACTGCAGCCATTTATTGCAGAGTGAGTACAATAAGCCAGGGAAAGAAAATTGCCACCCTGGAAACACAACTAGAGAATTGTCTTGCCTATTGCCAGGGTAAGGGATATGAGGTAGCCTACCGGTTTGACGAGCTATCCCCTGGCGTGTCACTGCAACGCCCTGAACTTATCAAACTGCGAGAGTTGGTCAAGTCTGCCCAAATAGATATCCTTGTGATCTATGCCATGGATCGCCTGTCGCGTGTTTCAAAGCACCTGATGATACTCG
The DNA here is from genome assembly GCA_046538185.1 of Dehalococcoidia bacterium. Classification (GTDB taxonomy): domain Bacteria; phylum Chloroflexota; class Dehalococcoidia; order GIF9; family AB-539-J10; genus RBG-13-51-36. The sequence continues at coordinate 2,328 of JBKHJJ010000148.1, read as the reverse complement.
CCCAGGAACTGAAAAAATACGGTGTCCAACTGGAGGTCGTCAATGAGACCGTGGACGACCTCGACCTTACCACGTGGGCTGGCGCTGTACGAGCATTTGAGGCAAAGGCAACCTCCGATAGCGTGTAAGAACTAATCAAAGGGGAGTAATCGGCCAAAGCGAGAAAATGACATACGGCAGCGGGCGAGACCTGCGAGGGTCTGCACAGATTGCTCGGGGGGGCCAGGAGTACTCTCAGGCGGCACCTCGAGGCGGTCGAAGTCTGGACTGCCAAACATGGCTGGGAACCACAGATACGGGAGGGTGATGTATGGTCGACAAATGAAGAATGTGGCAGTTGCAAAAGGACAACCGAGGTTTGTGGCCCTATGCTGGGAAAAGACGTATTGCCCGGCTCTCGGACGCGATTCTCACGGGAAAACGTTGATGCCTTCGTGGACTTCTGATCCCCAAGTGGTCGGGTCCGTAGCTGTTGACATCCATGGTACAAGTGCCTAAGCTGACGGGGCGAGCACAGAAGCCGGAGAATGGGTGATAGTGTCAATGGAGACGGCACTATGCCGCCGCCACGAGTCTGACGACAGGTTGCTATTGTGTACTCGAAGGTATATAATTCAAGCTATGGGCAAGAGCATTGAACTACCGATCCTTAGATGCCTACGTTGCGGGCACCAGTGGATACCAAACAGGCCAGTGGAGCCCAAGGTATGCCCGAGGTGCAAGTCTCCTTACTGGAACAGGCCAAAGTGGAAGGGGGTTAAGAAACCATGACGACCGCTGCGATCTACTGCAGAGTCAGCACCGACAATCAGGAGACTGAAGGTACCAGCCTGCGGACGCAACTTGAAGCTGCCCTTCAATACTGCAAGGACAGGAACTATGATGTGCGCTATCGCCTCAGTGAGGCGTGCTCAGGGCTCACAATGGAGAGGCCGAAGCTCAACGAGTTGCGTAAACTGGTAAGGGCTGGGGAAGTTGACATAATCATCGCATACTGCCTTGACCGGCTGTCTCGCGACCCAACACACGGGGTTATCCTTACTCAGGAGTTTGAGAAGCACGGGGTCAAGCTGGAAGCGGTCACCGAGGACATTGATAGCTCTGAACTGGGCAAGCTGATTAGCTATATCCGGGGATTTGCGGCCAAACTGGAAACGGAGAAGACCAGAGAGCGTACCATGCGAGGCAGGCAACAGCGCATAAAGAGCGGTAAGCTACCCACGGGGAGGGGCATCATCTATGGTTATGATTACGACGCAGCGCGCCAGATGAACACGGCTAATGAGGAGTTGGATGTAGTTCGCATGGCTGGCCTATGGATACGTGACGAGGGCATATTCCTAAATGAGGTGTGTAGGCGCCTCATGAAGATGCGTGCTCCGGCACCCAAGGGAGGGAGTAGATGGAGTCGGGGCACGATTGGGCGCATATTCAGGAACCCGGTCTATGCTGGAAGAACATACGCTGGCAGAACCCGGACTCAGGATAAGAAACGCATTGCCTGTCCGAAGGAGAAATGGATTGAGATCCCTAATGCAGTAGACCGTCCGGCTTTCACGTGGGAAGAGTGGGTTGATATTCAGAACCAGCTTGACATGAATCGAGAACGATCACCCCGTAATAAGAAGCATGAGTATTTGCTGGGTGGGCGCCTCTTCTGTAGAATCTGCGGTAGGCGGATATACGGAGTCCCGATTCACGATAAGCCGTATTACCGATGCAGTGGTCGAACTAAGTTGCTGTCAGATGCTGGTTGCACAACTAAGAGTACCAGTGCGCAACGACTAGACGAAGTGGTATGGCTTAAGGTGAAGGGCGTGCTTCAATCACCCGATGTACTGCTTGCAGGGATTGAAGAGGTTAACGCTCAGTCCAATCAGAGAGGATTTATGGATTCCGAGATGGAACGTGTTGAGAGGCGGCTTGCCAGATTAGACAAAGACCAACGAGAGCTGCTCCAATGGGCGCTGAAGGGCTTCCCAGAAGAACTGGTAGTTACTGAGAACAAGAGGATCAACTCAGAGCGCACTGCTCTTCGTTCGCGCTTCGATGAACTAAGGGCCAAGCTCGATGACATAGCGAAGACCTTGGTTGATCACAACCGGGTGAAGGAGTTCTGTCGACTAGCAAGCGAGCATATAGAGACCTTCACCATCGCTGATAAGAAGCTGGCGTTTGAGGCCCTGAGCGTGAAGGTGTGGTTAGAGCCTGATAGAGTCACTATTGAAGGCACAATACCCATAGACGAAAAGGTGAAGGTACCGTCACAACATCTGTAAAGGAAGGTAAGCCTGGCAGAAAGTCGACCTCCACCTCCACTACAGCTCC
>JBKHJJ010000147.1:0-2656 GCA_046538185.1 Dehalococcoidia bacterium | reverse complement strand
GGGGTCGGAGGTGTCTCATTTTAGCAGGGTCGATTTGTCCGAAAACGACTGAAGCGGTACACCAGTCAGCCTGGTGCAACAAGTCCCCTGAACAAGAAAATACCCGACATATGTTCCTCTCTTGGTGTTGCCTGCATCACATACCCCCGTTTTCTCTGGGAAATGAAGCCCTAGCTTTTCCTTTCTGAAGGGACATTTCGGCTGTTACTACCGGATGTGGACTACTTCTCTAACAACGCCAAGCTATGAGCTTTACGGGTTAACCACGGACAAGATTGCAGTACTAGAAGGGCGGCCGACCCAACAATTCTGATTTCCTAATATATGTCAATACTTGGAAATTGTTGACCCCAAGAACAATGTTGCCATAAACTAAGTAACTGGGGATGGTAAGCTCGTGACAGGTTGAAGAGCAATAGCTGCCTGGTGTTCCTTGTCAGCCGCCGTCCCCCTTTTCTTCCCTAATCCAGAGGTACTGGCTTTTTTCCCTTTACTCTTACGCCGCGCCTGCCGTATGTCTTCGGGCACGTGATATTTTGTCATGATGAGTTCCCTGGATGCCAGCACGCTTACAGATTTACCATCTGTGTCTTTCAGTTCATAGGGTCTGTCTTCACGGAGCACTGTAAATATTCTAGCCCCCATATGGCTCATCACCGCCCCCATCGCCTGTTTATGATTCTTGCCGTGGTAGACCATCTGGCGATAATAGACTGAGGCAAGCTGGGGGTCCCACTGTCGGCCTATCTGTCCAGCCTGGTAAAGAGCCCATTTCATGGTGGCTGGTCCCGCCTTGGTCATTCTCAGGCCCTTGGATTCCGTCTCAGAGGACTGCTTGGCTCCTGGCACTACGCCAGTCCAGTTGGCAAACTCCGATTGGCCGGGGAAGCGCGCCGGATCTCCGATGTTGGCCACAAACACTGGTGCAGTATGCTCTCCAACGCCAGGTATGGTGCGCAGGTTATCTGAAGGGTGGAGCTCCCGATAGAGCTCTTCGATGCGCCGGTCTAGCGCCTTTGATTCCGCTTCTTCCGCTTCCATCAACCTCAGCTCTCGATCTATCTCGTCCTGCAGGTCAACAAAGAAGTCCTCGTTTAGCATCCCGGCTGCCGCACAAAGTTTCTGCAAGGCTAATACGTTCTGACACGCCAGGTAGACGAAGTGGCTCTCAGTCCTTCCTCCCCTATTTCCGGGCTTCGCCTGAGTAAGGAAACGATGTAGCGCCTCCTCTCCGGCCTGGATAACCGCAAACGGATTAATTTGAGAGTGGAGGAATGCTCTGACATGGGCAGACCAGGGATGAGAGAATGCCTGACGTACGCCCGGGAGATAGCCATCAACAATAGATCCAATGCGCTTCTTGTGGGTCGTTATCTGATCCTCCAGCCGCTTCCGTTGGCGGGTAAGGCGCTGCAGGGCGTGTATTTGCGCCGGAGCCAGGTAGACTTCATCAAGACGCTCCGGGTCGATAAAAGGCATCTTTGCCAGGGTGAACGCATCGATACGGTCGCTCTTGACCGGTCCCCGGAGATACCGCCGTAGGGCGGCCACTTTTTGCCCCTTAGCTCTCACCACGCGGCACTCAGGGTGACAGGAGCGTACATACGCCGCAACCATTAACCATGTCAACCCTGCAGGCTCAAACACCACAATAGGGTTAGACCCGTCTCGAAAAATACGTTGCTCCAAGGCAGCTAATCCCTCCGGCGCAGTCTGGAAGCTGAAGGCGTCACACGGCTGTGCCTTCTCGTCTAGGCAATGAACCCTGTGCTGTCCCTTGTGAAGATCAATGCCTACGCTATAAATCATTTACTCCTCCTTACCAAATATTCGGGTTCGGCGGGGCATTGGCCGGATCCCTCTGCCTATTCATGTCTTTTGATACGGGGCAAGCCTATACAGAACTCCCCCAATTTCCTAAAGCAGGCCACCTGAGGGCCGGCAGGCAATCAGAACGGCGGGGCAGCTATGCTCCCCAGACGAATGTGCACCTCACCGGCACCCGTCAGGCTAATTCTACTCCCTGCATGCTACCGTGATACCCATCACCTCTAAAACAATATACATGACCATTGTTCACTCACGCACGTGCCAGCCGTAGAGCGAAGATGGCAAGTTCAGTGGGCACACGCATTTGCGGTAGAGGTGCTATAATACGTGAAGGTTCAGACAGAGTCCCGTTGAAATCACCCACCCGAGATATAGATTGGCTCCATCAGTATTCCTAGTGAATGTCAACGAGCCCAGCTTCCCTTTTCTGCCGAATGGGGCCACGAACCGACAATAGTCATCGGATGGCCTATTCTCACGGCTGAGGGACTGCACGACCATGAGTGCATTCTGCCCGTCAAACCGCTGCTGTCCTATGCAGAAGCGCGTAACCAGTGTGGCGAACTACTGGCATAGTCAGCCCTAGTACATCGCACAATACTTCAGTCTGGTTTCTTTGCCCCTACCGCCCGTTCGCGCTTAGTGCCACTCAACCCAGAAGGTAACGAATCTCTACTTCAAGTAGTTCTTGATAACCTTGCCTGGAGGTAGGAGGCAGTGGAAGCGACCGTAAACACACTGCAGCATCCTCCTCACAGGAAAACGGTACCATGGATCCAGTTCGCTCGGTGAATCAAAGGTTACGTTTCCCGGACCGGCAAAAAGC
>JBKHJJ010000146.1:0-2697 GCA_046538185.1 Dehalococcoidia bacterium | reverse complement strand
AGCCGCCGACGTTGCACTGCCCATCGTCGTTATTTCCCGTGGCGACCACGGTGCCGTCGGGCCTAATCCCCACTGTGTGACGCCCGCCTGTGGCTATCGTGCACGACAGGTTCAGTACCATTATTATTAGGACTATAGACAACAAAACCTTCAAGGTCAACTTTCTACTTTTCATTACTACCTCTTGAGACTATTTTCATAGAGGCTATTATACTGCTACCTAAGAAATAGTCAATGGTTTCTTGTATTGTGTTCAAGGCATACTCGCAAAGCCCTATTCCTGCACTAATTCAGATGTAGTCCGCAAGAAACTGGGCCTCAGCTTACGGGTTAATAGATTTCCTCCCCGTACATCATATGATAGCCTTCCTGCTTGATCATCGGCATGACTTCCTTTAGAAAGCTCTGGAATTGCTGAGATGGCACGTCTCTCTGGTAGAACTCATCCAGGTTGTCCACGTGCAGGATGCCGACATAGCTATACGGGGACTCGCCCGTCACCGCCCCCTTTATCCTGACCAGCTCGAACTTGCTAACCGAGGGCAGACTCTCCAGAAAGGGGCCCTTGATGTTCTTAACGTACTCCCGGTATTGCTCATCGGTCACGCCATCAGCCAGATTGTAGATAGAAATCTCCTTTCCCATCTTGGTCCTCCTTTGTCTAGACTCTGACCCACAGGCCTTGAGGCCCGGTCTTTTATGTCAAGACAGCTTTGTCGAGAGGCAATATAGTTGGCTCACCCACGTTTGTCAAGCGTATGAAGAAGTAGAATCAGGAGGCTGTGTCAGCCACGACTTCACTGAACTGGCAGGTTTTCTCGATTGAGCAAGATATCCCGGTATGTTATCATGAAAAGGTGGGACGCTCGGAGCACGACTGCGCAAACCGCGCCGAGACCGTAGTTGTGGCGCACCATCACAGGCTGGTCTGCGAGGGGATTGCGAAGATCCTACAGGAAGCCGGCTTCCATGTCGTGGGGCAGGCCGACACCGAGGACAGCCTGGTCGAGTTAGCAGTTGAGCACAAGCCGGACATCCTGCTGGTAGACTGGGAGGTCTCCGAGGCTGTGCCTGATACGGTCCGTGTACTCAACGAGAGGCTCCCGCATATGGCTGTGGTTGTACTGACGCACCCACACTCCACGGAGGCTTTTCTGCCAATCCTGCAGGCGGGCGCAACAGGCTACCTTTCCGTGAACCTCTCATCTCAAGAATTTGTGCAGGCATTGCGTATGCTCGCGAAGGGAGACATCGTGGTCTCCCGGGAGATGGCCAACGGGGTCAAGGTGGAACTGGCCGCTGATCTGGCCTCCAAGAGCAAGGACGACGTAAGCGGTCGCGAACGAGAGGTGCTGCAACTGGTGTGCCAGGGCGCAACGAACCGTGAAATCGCTGAAAGGCTCATCGTGTCGGAGCACACAGTTAAGGTGCACCTGCGGAACATCCTGAGCAAACTGAATCTCCGCAACCGCCAGCAAATTGTCGCCTATGCAGTTCAAGAGGGCCTGGTGACGGACATCAGATCTGAAGACGCCTGGTGAGTGTGACGTTCCTCTTGAGCGGCCGTCCTTAGTCAATGACCAAACTGGTTGCCAGTTGATACTTCTTTCGGTGGCCCGATTTAGCCGAACAGGCGATGTGCTGCTCTGTTGCAGGTGCTAGACTCGGCATATCTCATGCTTGCCTGCCCAAGATGCCGGTCGGCAAAGCTGTGGGAATGGCAGTCGAAAGGAGGCAGAGATGATTGAAGTGAGTGAGTTGGCAGCAAACGCCTTGGTGCAGAGCCTGGAGGCAAGCGGGGTGGAGCCACAGAAGGGCTTCCGGCTGACAAAACAAGAGGACAGGTTCGCACTGGAAATTGACAGCCCTGCCCAGGACGATAGAGTGATCAGACATGCAGGAGCCATCGCTTTAATTGTTGACCAGAGCATCGAGGAAGAAGTCGGCGACGCGGTCATCGACGTGGAGGACAGGCCAGAAGGGCCCGAGTTGATGATGCGGACCAAACCTTCTCCAGAATAGTGGACAGATGAGCAAGCCCGACAAGCGTAGCCGAGGTTAGAGGTTGCGACTTTGCCAGAAGGGGCCAAATCTTGCAGGTCCTGCGAGTGCCAAGACTCTTAGCAGCCGCAAAGAGGGCAAAAAGGTTTCCTCTGGGAGAGGAGAGCAATGGAGATAAAGCCGGGAGTTCCGGTAGTAGACAAGAATGGCAAAGAAGTGGGCTCCGTGACCCACCTGGCGCGTGATGGTTGGAGCGGCGAGGTTAAGAAATTCATAGTCACTAGGCCTGACAAAGACCTTTTCTTCACACCCGAGGACGTACTGGAGGCAACAGACACCTTCGTAAAGCTAAGAGTTGCCATTGATGAATCTGGCGTCGATACATGATTCGCCAAACTGCTTCTTCGCTGCTCTCGTACCCCAAACGGAGATAGTCCTTGCTGGCTACGGGCTACGACGCCCCGCAGGGTCATCCTGAGTGCTACCCGCAAACCAGAAGGGAGCGCTGGCGTGTCACTAAGATACTGTACGAGGACAAACTCTTGACGGGGCAGACTAGATGGGTTATCTTCTCGTTGCCCCCAGGGCCCATTTAGTGTGCCGCCGAAAGGCCTTTTGAGCGCCGGGTAACAGTCAGATGAAAGACATAGTATCCAGGGAAGTACTGGCCAAATTCCCTGACTACATTCGGGGAGT
>JBKHJJ010000029.1:0-12673 GCA_046538185.1 Dehalococcoidia bacterium | reverse complement strand
AGAGCACGTTCTTGGTAAGAACGGGGTCACCAGTTCGAATCTGGTTGTGGGCTTAAAGACAAAAGGAGGTTAAGATGGCTAAGAAAGTATACGAGCGTGTGAAACCACATATCAATGTGGGGACCATAGGGCATGTCGACCACGGGAAAACTACACTGACAGCAGCTATCACCCAGGTATTATCCAAAGCTGGCCTTACAGACTTCCGTACATTCGATTCCATAGACAATGCTCCCGAAGAAAAAGCTCGCGGGCTGACAATTGCCATTTCTCACATCGAGTATGAGACTGACACGCGCCATTATTGCCATGTGGACTGTCCCGGCCACGCTGACTATATCAAGAACATGATAACAGGAGCTGCCCAGATGGATGGAGCCATCCTGGTAGTCGCTGCCGATGATGGGCCCATGCCCCAAACCAGGGAACACATCCTTCTGGCCCGGCAGGTGGAAGTTCCCCGTATTATGGTAGCCCTTAACAAAACAGACCTCGTAGATGACCCGGAGTTGCTGGACCTGGTAGAGATGGAGGTCAGAGACCTGCTCAAAAGGTACAACTTCCCCGGTGATGAAATCCCCGTAATGCGCGTAAGCGCTCTTAAGTCTCTGGAATGCGGTTGCGGCAAAAGAGATTGCCCATGGTGTGGACCCATATGGAAGTTGTTGGATGCCGTAGACGAGTACATTCCGCTGCCAGAGAGAGCAAGTGATAAACCTTTCTTGATGCCGATAGAAGATGTATTCAGCATCAAAGGGCGAGGAACCGTACCTACAGGCAGGGTAGAACGCGGGAGAATCAAACCCGGCGACGAAGTAGAGATAGTGGGATTAAGAGAGACAAAGAAGACAGTAGCAATCAGCCTGGAGATGTTCCATAAGACAATGCAGGAAGCAGAGGCCGGGGATGCAGTTGGAATACTGTTGCGGGGCCTGGATCGAGAGGAAATAGAGCGGGGGCAGGTCCTGGCCAAGCCAGGCACTGTCAAGCCTCACACCGAAGCTGAGGCCGAAGTATATATCCTGACCAAGGAAGAAGGCGGCAGACATACCCCGTTCTTCACCGGATACAAACCCCAGTTCTTTATCAGAACTATGGACGTCACAGGCGAAGTCATCCTTCCTGAGGGCGTCGAGATGGCTATGCCCGGTGACCAGTTGGCTCACATGAAGATTAAGACCATCGTTCCTGTGGCCATGGAAGATGGGTTACGATTTGCGATCAGGGAGGGCGGCAAGACAGTAGGTGCTGGCGTCATAAGCAGCGTTGTAGCATAGTAATGATTAACCAAAATTTCGACGACTCCTTGGATAGACGTGGCTAAGAAGAAGGGCGACCTACGCATAATCATCCACCTGGCCTGCAGTCAATGTATGCGGAGAACATATACTACGACCAAGAATAAGAAAAATGATCCGCAACGGCTGGAACTGAAGAAGTATTGTCCACATTGTCGTGCCTACGTAATGCACCGGGAAACGAAGTAGCTCATGACAAATCATGCCAAGAAAGCCACAAGGACTAAGTCTGCTCCGGCCAAGAAATCCAGATTCGCTTTCTTCCCTGAAGTAGTGGCTGAACTGCGAAAAGCCCATTGGCCCACAAGACAAGAGGCCTTAAGATTGAGTCTCGTGGTTCTCATAGTGTGTGTCGTTGTGGGGGGCATACTGGGCGCTTTAGATTATGGATTCTACAGGCTGTTCTTGATTGTCATAGGTAGTCAATAGTCAATGGTTAAGGGAGAATGGTATTTGTTATACGTCTCTTCAGGTCACGAGGAGCAGGCCAGGAGAAATCTGGAGCAGCGTATCAAATATATGGATGTGGGGGACAAGATATTTGATGTGGTAATACCCACAGCCAAAGAGATCGAAATCAAAGCCGGCAAGCGTCGTACCATCACCAGGAAGGCGTTTCCCGGCTATATCATGGTGAATATGAAGCTAGACGAACATAGCTGGGACATAGTACGTAATACTCCTGGAGTTGCCGGCTTTGTGAGCGCCGGGGTCAAGCCTGTCCCCTTACCTAAGGAAGAGGCGAGTGCGATCCTGCAACGCATGGATGAAGCCCCCACCGAGGTTAAGATGACTTTCAATGAAGGGGACAGCGTACGAGTAACGAGTGGACCCTTTATTGACTTTATCGGCAAAGTGGAGCAAGTTAACTTGAACAAAGGTAAGGCAACAGTCCTGCTCTCCCTGTTTGGCCGAGAAACGCCCGTCGAACTGGACCTTTTGGGCGTGGAAAGGATATAACTTATCCCGCCAAGTAGAAGTCAGAACATGACAAGAATGAGGATCAGAAATGGCAAAGAAGGTAAAAGCGGTCATTAAACTACAGATACCTGCGGGCAAAGCCACCCCTGCACCACCCGTGGGGCCTGCTCTAGGACCATATGGCATCAACATTATGGCTTTCTGTAAGGAGTACAATGATCGAACCAGTTCTCAAGAGGGTTTCATCATTCCTGCTGAATTGACCATATATGAAGATCGATCCTTCAGCTTCGTTACCAAGATGCCGCCTGTTTCCGACCTGCTAAGGCGCGCTTTGGGAGTGGAAAAGGGAAGCGGTAATCCCGGAAGTGAGAAGATAGGCAAGATAAGTAGAGACACGCTGTACGAGATTGCGCGAACCAAAATGAAGGACCTCAATACGACTGACGTTAATAAGGCAGCAAACATTGTTGCCGGCACCGCCCGAAGCATGGGAGTGCAGGTAGAATGAGTTTGGGTGTGCCAACAAATTCGTAGTATTCTGAGGATATGTTCAAGTGACAAAGCACGGCAAGAAATATCAGCAAGCCACCAAACTGGCAGATAAGACGAAGGCCTATTCACCTGAAGAAGCGATTGAATTGGCTAAGGAAGCCTCCTACGCCAAGTTCGATGAGACCGTTGAGGTCCATCTGAAGATGGGCGTAAACCCACGTAGTGCCGATCAGCAAGTGCGCGGCGTCGTTCTATTGCCCCATGGGCTCGGGAAAAAGACAAGAGTATTGGTCTTCACTCAAGGTGAAGGGGTGAAGCTGGCAGAGGAAGCAGGTGCGGATTACGCTGGAGGGGATGACCTTGTTAAGCAAATCGAGGATGGCTGGCTTGAATTCGATGTGTCTGTTGCTACTCCCGACATGATGCCCAAGGTAGCCAAGCTGGGGCGTATTCTGGGCCGAAGAGGATTGATGCCCAACCCCAAGTCTGGCACTGTAGTGCCGCCTCAGGATTTGGCTCGAGTTGTGAACGAAGCACGTAAAGGCAGGGCTGAATTCCGTCTGGACAGAACAGCCATTATCCATTTGCCTATCGGCAAAATCAGTTTCGACAAGGACAGGCTCCTGGAGAACCTGGCAGCCGCGGTTGAAGCTATTGTTAGAGCGAAGCCCACTGGAGCCAAAGGACAGTATATCCGAAGTGCATTCTTGTCCACCAGCATGGGACCTGGATTCAAGCTCGATGTTGCATCTCTGCTCGCCGTGTCAAGTACTTTGAGCAAGTAACCCGATCTCAGACTATAGTACCAGCATGCTCAGCGAACCTGTTTAGATACGCGGCCGTTAGCAACAGGGGCATTCTACGTTTGATCGCCGTCCACCGTTAGTCTTTTGAATTGATGGCCTAAGCAGAATGCCATTCATCCATGCTTTCAGTAAGTTACTGACGGAAAGACTGCAACACACCCATCAGCAACTATAGACAGACTACTACTCCCACCATTTCTTACAAATAGGCATAGCGATTACTTCCCTTATCTCCAGCCTCTTGACCGGGTCTTTGTCAAACAGAGACGCGGGGTACGTCGCTCGCAGTACGATAGCAGTGTCTGCACCCTTTCCCGACCCACCAACACCGATCACGTCCTCATAAGGAGTCACATAACCACAAGAAACCGCAGTCAGGGCGACCTCCACAGCCACTTTCATACCCTGGCCAAAGCTGTACAGCGTTTCCCGCACCACTCGCTCGGGGAAGGCTCCGGAATCCTTGGCACTCTCCAATATGGAGCTATGAAATACGTAAGGCACTCTGTCAATGATGGTAACTCCAAGTCTCTCCAATTCCTGCCGGAATTCTTCCTTCAGACAGGGCCATTCCTCACCCCACTCCCGCCGGTATGGCGCTTCCGACACGCAAGTCAGCTCCGCTCTGCCTCTCAGGCTACGGGCAAATTCAACCGCTGTGTTGCCCGAGGTACTGGCGATTATGACCTTGCTGACTTCCCCACCTTCCAATCGCCGAGAAACGGCCTCAATCACCCACCCCGTGTTCTCTGCCCCCGGTTCCTCGAAATAGTAGACTGGCCGTTCGTACATTCTACCCATTGCTCTCCCTCCTCACGCCGGCATCTGTGAACGTGCGGGAGTGACCGGTGAATGAACGTATTATACTATCATCAAATCTCGCCCGTCACTTCGCAGTGCGTGGAGTCACATTAGGCCGGTCCAGTAGCATTCAGGCTATTGTGCATTTCATATTGCTGCGACGGCCCAAAGGAATAGGCCTACAGGGCGATCATAGCACTATGTTTGCTGGAGTGTACCTCACCCTTGTGCTACCTCTCGAGAGTGAGGTAACATTCTAGTTGAACACTCCAGGTGTCGCATGTTGACAATTATTCAGGCTTGGGCGTCAGCAAGGGGGTGAAAATGAAAGTAGCTAGAGTCGCAGAGATGAAAGACCTGGACAGGCGTGCTGTAGAGGAATTCGGCGTCTCAGAAGATCTCCTGATGGAGAACGCCGGTCATGCGGTCTATTTCGTAATATTGCGGGAACTGGGAATAAAGAACAACAAGTTCACGGTTCTGTGCGGTGGGGGTAACAATGGAGGAGATGGCTTGGTTATTGCCAGGAAGATTCACTCCAACGGCGGCGAGGCAAAGGTCTTTCTTCTGGATGACGAAGCCAAATTCAGAGGGGCCGCAAGAAAAAACTTTGAAATAGTATCCAGAATGCCAATTCAGATTTCCAGGGTTGATTCAGTCCAGTCCATAGTATCCGAACTCTCTGATTCGGATGGCATCGTGGACGCCATATTTGGCACGGGCCTCGGCAGGGAAGTGAGCGGCAGGTACAGGGATATCATTCAACTCATAAACGAGAGTCCGGGGACCGTATTTAGTGTCGACATTCCCTCGGGTATAAATGGGGACACTGGACAGGTAATGGGTCTGGCAGTGAAGGCGGATTATACGGTGACATTCGGGCTTCCCAAGCTGGGAAATATGCTTTATCCCGGGTATGACCACTGCGGCAAGCTGCATGTATCGCATATATCCTTTCCTCCCGCCCTCCACGATTCCCAGGCCATCAATGTGCAAGTCAATAACCCGATAGAGCTTCCGCAAAGAGTCACAAATACTCATAAGGGTGACTATGGAAAGGCCCTCTTCATCGCCGGTTCCTCGCATTATCTGGGTGCGCCATACTTCTCCGCCCTCTCCTTCCTCAAGGCAGGAGGAGGACTCTCCTATCTGGCAGCACCGAAATCCGTTTCCTCGTTCTTGGCAGCTAAAGCAAGCGAGGTCGTCGTTATCCCTCAGAAAGAGACCCCTTCGGGAAGCATCGCACTGGAGAACAAAGATGAGCTTCTGGGGATCTCCGAAAGAGCCGACATCGTGATCATTGGACCGGGTCTGTCTCTGGATAACGAAACACAAGCGCTCGTGCGCGAACTGGCTCCCAGTATCAACAGGCCTCTACTCATAGACGGTGACGGCATTACCGCCATTGCTGAAGATTTGGGAAAGATAACAAACAGGAAGGCGCCAACCATACTTACTCCCCATCCGGGTGAGATGTCCAGAATCACGAAAAGGGATGTAAACGAAATAAATAGAAACAGAGTGGATATTCTGCAGCGCACGGCAAGGGAACTTGACGCCGTGATTATCTTGAAGGGAGCTCATTCGCTCATAGGTTATCCTGATGAGACGGTGTTCATCAACGTCAGCGGCAACTCGGGCATGGCCACGGCCGCGAGTGGCGACGTGTTGACGGGAATTATCCCGGCTATGTGTGGTCTGGGCCTAGCCTTTGACGACGCGGTGAGGATGGGCGTGTTCATCCATGGATTCTCCGGTGACATAGCTGCAGTAGATAAAGGCGAAGACGGGGTAACCGCCCAGGATATACTGGACTCTATCCCCGAGGCGATGAAGCTGTACAGGGAAAATCTTCCCGAAATCTCACAAAACCTCTATGACAGTATCTTCACCGTGTGACGAGATCGATTCTGCGAAGTATGGAAAACTGAACGACAAATCGAGAACAAGGCTCTGCTCAGAAGAAGCGAGGTCAGGAATGAAAGCGATGGTGCTTAACAAAATCTCTTCGGTGGAGGAAAAACCTCTGGAGCTGGTGGACTTGCCTGAACCCATCCCCGGAGAAGGCCAAATCTTGGTCAGGGTTTTCGCGTGTGGAGTCTGTCACACGGAGCTTGATGAAATTGAGGGCAGGGTTGCTCCTTCGCGATTTCCCATGATTCTGGGCCATGAGATTGTCGGCAGGGTGGCAGCCCTTGGACCAGGGGCAAGCAAATTCAGAAAAGGCGACAGAGTGGGCATTGCCTGGATTAACTGGGCTTGCGGCGGTTGTTCCTTTTGTCTTAGAGGCGAGGAAAACCTCTGCGAGACAGCAAAATGGACGGGAAAGGATGTCCACGGAGGCTATGCTCAGTATACTGTAGTGTCGGAGGATTTCGCCTATTCAATTCCAGATAGGTTCACCGATTCGACAGCCGCTCCCCTTCTGTGTGCAGGAGTGATTGGTTATCGGGCCTTACGGCTCTCAGGCATGCAGGATGGCAGGACGCTTGGACTTTATGGCTTCGGGGCCTCCGCTCACATTGTCATCCAAGTTGCCAAACACAAATATCCCAACGGCAAGGTTTTCGTCTTTACCCGACCTCACCAGAAAGAGCACCAGGACCTGGCCAGGCAATTGGGAGCGGACTGGATCGGTGCAACGGAGGATACTTCTCCAACGAAGCTTGACAGTGCCATTGACTTTACCCCTGTGGGAATCCCGGTGCGCGAAGCCCTGAGAAACTTGGAAAAAGGAGGCAGGCTAGTCATAAACGCAATTCGCAAGACGACGCCCATTCCAGAATTGGATTACACCGAGCACCTCTGGTATGAAAAAGAGGTCAAAAGCGTGGCCAATGTGACCAGGAGAGACGCTCAAGAGTTCCTCCCCTTAGCCGCTCAAATTCCTATTGTGCCCGAAATTCAGGAATTTCGCCTCGAGGAAGCAAACCAGGTTTTGATTCTGCTCAAAGAGGGTAAAATGCACGGGGCAGGGGTGCTGAGAATTACCGAATGAGAAACATGTCCCCAATCAAACGGAAAATCAAGACAAAACGTCCTCGGTTGCCAGTATCACAGACGGTAAGCCAGGACACCCCCTTGACAGGGTTCCCAAAGTATGGTAGCATAATTGTGTCCCAAGTAACCGACCAACAACTTGGCGAGTGAGGAGTTAGCCGTCAAGTAAGCGGAAGCTGAAAGGCGCTGGGAAATAGAAGGCCCGGCGCAAGGTAAGCGGAAGCCGAACGGCAGGTGGTAGGCGAGTCAGGGGCAGGGAAGCTACTTGGGGCAATTCTTTGTGCCCTTATAGCGATCCGAGCCGTAAGAATCAGCTGGAAAGATTGAGCCCGCCTCTATTTCTCATTCTTGTTGTAGGTCTTCTTCTTTGAACAGCTCGGGACGCAGGATGCCGATAAATGGCAAATTGCGGTATTCTCCCTTATAATCCAGTCCATAACCCACCACAAACTCGTCGGGAATTTCAAAACCTACGTAGTCAAGAGGCACGTCTACCAACCGGCGCGCTCTCTTATCAAGCAGGGTACAAACACGAAGACTGGCGGGATTGTGAGCGGAAAGATGACCCAGAATATAGTTCAGCGTCATGCCGGTGTCAACAATGTCTTCAACCATTAACACATGCTGTCCCGTAATGCTGCTATCGAGATCTCTTGTTATTCCAACTACCTGACCGTCACCCCCGTAATACGAAATAGCCATGAAGTCCAGGGTAACCGGAAGGGCAAGCTGCTGCATGAGGTCAGCCATAAAACAGACAACCCCCTTCAAAATGCCTACAAGCACCAGTCGTTGCCCGGCGTAATCGCGGGAAATGCGCCTGGCCAGAGTTCTTATCCTCCGTTGGATTCGAGCATGGTTGTACAGGACCCGGTCCACGCCCTCTACTTTTGCTTCGCCCAAAGGGCCATAACCATATTTGGCCAGCAGCTTTAGAAAATCGCTTTTGGTTAACAGCCTGATATTGACTTCAGGGTATAGTTCCTTAAGCTGTCGCAGCTTGCGATTTTTCTCCGTTATCAGATTCTGTTTCAACGTGGTGAGCTCAACGTAAAAATCCAGCTCAGGTAAATAGAAATCGGGGGTGAACATCTCCGCTATCTTCTCCCCTTCCCACCTGAGCGGAAAGGAACGAGGCTCATAAAGCCATTCAATACAATAGAAGTCCAATAGTTTGGAAAAATCCTCCTCGCTGGAATGGGCAAAGCTGGTGGGCCTCAAGGTGGTAGTAGGCAGTACCGGTTCTGGAGACGGCTTCTTGCGTCTCTTACTTCCCCCATAACCTTGCTCCAGCAATTGATAAAGTTCTGCTCTCTCAACGAGGATAGCACACGTATCGGCAACGCTAAGGAGAAAACTCTTATCAGCCTCGGAGAACTGGCGAGGTTCACGGGTGTAGATCCTAATCTCTCCAGTAGCCTCCCCTTTCCTCATTATGGGTACCCCGAGTATCGAAGATATCCCTTGTGCCTGCGCAGCTTGGGGATGTTGAACCCTCTCATCTTTAGTGGCGTCAGCAATGTATACCACTTTCCCTTCGAGGATATCCGGAAGGCTCTTATGAGCATCCAGAGCGCTTTTTCTTAAGTAAAGGTCACTTAGTCCATGAGAACCCAGGGTGATCAAGTATTCCTTGTGGGAATTGAGGGATAAAATGCGGCAGCCATTTGCCTGTACAGCCTTGGCGATGGTCTTAGCCACGGAATTACAGACCTTTCTCAAGCCTAAACTTGAATTGGCGACTTTGCTTATCCGCCTGAGAGCTGAATAGTAACTACCTCTTGAACTACCCACGTTTCCTCCACTCTATCCACATTTAGTGAAGCCACAATCCAGGCAAATATTGCACCCTTCCTGGTAAATCAGAGTCCCACCACAATCAGGGCATTGGCCCACCCAGCCATTGCCTACTCCGGGATTCCCGGATCGTGTATCCCCAATGGTGCTATCTTCGCCAGAGGCAACCCTTTCCTCAGGATATTTCTCCAGCACACTGGCGATAGCATCAGCACACGACAGAATAGCATGTCCCTGTTCCCAGGCGATAGAAGGACATCTAATCCCCCGCAGCTGCTTCACAATAGACTCTATGTCTATTCCAGATCTCAAAGCTAGGGATGTAAGACGGCTAATTGCCTCAAGCTGTGCAGCAGCACAACCTCCAGCCTTTCCTAAGGTGGAGAATACTTCCGATATTCCCTGGCTGTCAAAATTGACCGTCACATAAATGTAGCCGCACCCTGTGTTTACCCTTTCGGTTACGCCCCTCGTAACCTTAGGTCTCTTTCTTGGAGCTAGCTTAGCTTCAGTTTCCTTTCTCCCCTCCCCTACCGTCAGCACCTGGCTGTCCCGGCTCCTATCGCGGTAAATAGTTATCCCCTTCAGGCCCTCCTGGTAAGCCAGCATATACACCTTGGCTACATCTTCGGGTGTCGCCTCGTGAGGGAAATTGACAGTCTTGGATACGGCGCTATCGGTAGATCTTTGAAATGCCGCCTGCATCTTAACATGCCATTCGGGCCCTATATCATGGGACGTGATGAACAGCTTCCTTATTTCCTCGGGTACTTCTTCCATGTCCTTCAGCCTCTTCCCTTCGGCTATCTGTTTCATCAGGTCAGTGGAATAGAAGCCCCCGCTCTTGGCTGTCTCCTCGAAGTAAGGGTTCACTTCTACGAATTCCTCGCCTTCCAGGATATGACGCACATAGCTCAAGGCAAACAATGGTTCAATGCCACTGGAACAGTTGGCAATTATGCTCAAACTACCTGTCGGCGCGATGGTAGTCCGAGAGGCGTTTCGAAAACGAGGACCGTCCGGTGTGTCATAAATGCTTCCCTCGAAAGCGGGGAAGACTCCCCTTTCTTGGCCTAGCTCTACGGAGGCTTTATCCGCCTCTTCAGAAATGAAACGGGCAATTCCCTCAGCCGCAGCGAGTCCTTGCTCACTATCATAAGGGATGCCAAGTTGAATCAGCATGTCGGCAAAACCCATCACCCCTAAACCTATTTTTCTCGTGGTCTTTGTAGTCTGTGCAATCTCTGGCAGCGGAAACTGGTTGACTTCAATAACGTTATCTAGGAAGCGGACCGCCAGCTTCACTGTCTGAGATAGCTTGTCGTAGTCAATGCACAGTTGGCCATCTTTGTCCGCCACCATCTTGGACAAGTTAATGGAACCCAAATTACAGGACTCAAAAGGAAGCAGCGGTTGTTCCCCACAGGGGTTGGTGCTTTCTATCTTGCCCAATCTAGGCGTAGGGTTGTGTCTGTTTATCTCATCAATGAATACAACGCCAGGATCCCCCGTGCGCCAGGCCATATCGACTATTTTGTCAAACACCTCACTTGCATTAAGCTTATCGCTCACCCCTCCGGTCCGAGGGTTGACTAGATTGTAGTCGGTACCTTCTTCCACCGCCTTCATAAACTCGTCGGTCACAGCTACAGAAAGGTTAAAATTTGTTAGAGCCTCTGAGTCTTCCTTGGCCTCGATGAACTTCAAGATATCGGGATGCTCGACGTTAAGTATGGCCATGTTGGCCCCCCGGCGCATCCCCCCCTGCTTTATAACATCGGTAGTGACATCAAAGGCTCGCATGAAGGAGACAGGGCCGCTGGCAATGCCACCTGTGGACCCCACTCTATCACTTGTCGGTCTAAGCCGGGAAAAGGAAAAACCCGTGCCTCCACCACTCTTGTGAATCAAAGCAGTGTATTTGACTGCATCAAAGATAGACTCCATGGAGTCCTCGATAGGTAAGACAAAGCAAGCCGATAACTGCCCTAACTCATGACCGGCATTCATTAGTGTGGGAGAGTTGGGTAGGAAATCCAGGTTTGCCATTAGCTGGTAGAACGCCTTTTCCCAAAAGGAAACATCTGCTTTGTCATCGTAGTGGAGCTCCGCCGAGGCAATGCATCTGGCAACTCGCCAAAACAGCTCTTGTGGCGCTTCGATGACATTTCCTTCCCCGTCCTTTGCCAGGTATCTCCTTTTCAGTACCCTTAGAGCATTATCGCTCAGTTCAATTCCAGAAATCACCTGGCTTCTGGCTTGGGGAGAGAACTCATCCGCAGTTAGAATCTCCTTGACCATTGCCTGAATCTGGGAAGGCGACACAGGTTTCCTGGTTTGTCGAGGGACAAGCTCCTCCATGCCCGGCAAGGGCTGGGCCACCTCCAACCGCTGGCTCACCTGTTCCGTGAATCTCTCCAACAACTTCCTATCGCTTATACCCATTGATTCGGCCGCGGCGAATACCGCTCGAGCTACTCTGTCCCGACCGACAACTTCTTGACTCTCCTTGCGACGGGCCTTAGGCATCTTACCCTCTCTTACGACCGACCAACGAATTCACCGCCTCGCCCGCCAAAGAACTTGTTCGGCGAGCAGACTCAGCAGAGGGAAGTGGTAGCTGATTTACTGGCGTTAGTTGCCCTCGTGCGGCCAAGCTGTCTACTTCCTGTTTCAGATCTCCGATATCAGCAAACTTTCGATAAACGCTGGCGAAGCGAATATACGCGATGTGGTCCAATTTCCTTAAGCCCTCCATGACCAGGTCACCAATATAGGAACTGGACACCTCGCTTTTGCCTACCCTGTACAGCTCAGCCTCAATGGTCTCCACGAACTTATCAATGGCGCCCGTGGGAAGGGGGCGCTTCTCACAAGCTTTGCGGATACCCAGGAAAAGCTTGTCACGGCTAAATGCCTCACGCCGTCCATCCCTCTTAATGACGAAAATATCATGTGGCTGCGTGCGCTCGTAGGTAGTGAAGCGAGCACCACAAGCGAGGCATTTTCTGCGGCGTCTCACCATTTCGTCGACACTCCGTGAGTCTATCACCCTTAATTCCTCACTACCGCAGTACGCACAATGCATAAGTCTACCCTAGTAATTGTGGTATGCAAGCATTCTAGCACTAAATATAGTAAAACGCAACATTATTACAGGAAATTGGCGGCCGAGGTTATCCACCATGAACCTCGGATCGCTCATCGTCGGGGCCTGGTTACGTCGATAAGGGAGCCCCCAGGTGTAGAGGATCCAGTTCAGACCCAACAAGTAGTGCTTTCTCTATCTTCAAAATCGGGTAACTGCCTTCCACCGAGCCACTCCACCCGGACACAGACTTGACAAGTTTTGCTGTGACTTTTTATAATGAAGATGAATTTTCGGTTTGCTTCGCGTCCTAAGGTCAGTTTGCAGAGTTCGACTTTCCTTATGTTCTTTTAGTGGGCAGTGACTAAGTATATTTTCATAACTGGTGGCGTAGTCAGTTCTGTAGGTAAGGGAGTCTCAGTAGCTTCTATAGGCAAAATACTGAAGAGCCGCGGCATACCTGTCTC
>JBKHJJ010000028.1:0-12908 GCA_046538185.1 Dehalococcoidia bacterium | reverse complement strand
AGCTAAAGTGAGGGGTTTTCCATTTTTCTGCGACTGAATATATGACGAAGGTACTAGCCTATTAAGGCTAGAAGAACAAAACAAGAAAGTAATCATTCTGACCTGCGAGCTTGCGCTGCTCGCTGTGGTAATAGCGGAACCGATGGTGAGCGCTTTGCCAACACATGGTAGTGGAAGTAGAGCCAGTCGTGTGCGAGGAGGAGAGATGATGGAAACGAAGAAGCTTCTGTTCCTGACAGCACTCGTCCTTGTCGGTACGCTATTTCTTAACTCCGTTTCCGTTTCGGCCAATGAAGATCCCGGTCGCGGGAAGTCGGTGGCTGAAGCCAGAAAAGTCCTGGAACAGGGGCTTCTGCCTCCGGCTGGATCTGGTGTTGTTGGTATCGCCCATTCAGAAGCCGAGGACCAGATTGTCGTATTTGTCGAAAATGAGAAGGCCGGGCAAAGAGTACCAACCTCCTTTAAAGGCTGCCCCGTGGAGACAGAAGTCGTCGGTAGAATCCAGGCTCTTTCCACGCAGTTGGCCGAACCTGTAACCGACGTCAGCGAGCATGGGCAATACGAGGTTAGGCCGCTCGTCGGCGGGACAAGCCTGTCAGCCTACGTCCCGGACCAGTACCACGCGGGAACCCTGGGCACGGTCACCTATGATAACAAGATGCTGTCCAATGCTCATGTCATAGCTATGCCACCGCGTAGCGATGAGTTTCTGAATGCAGGAACGCCCGTCGTCCAGCCGGGAAGCGCTGATGGGGAGGCTACGCAATCGAGTCGGGGAACTTGAGTCATACATACCTATCGACTTTGGGTCCCAAGCAAGGGACTACGCTGATGCCGCCGTTGGGAGTATTGATGAGGGTGCTGGTGTGTGTCCCGGCGAACAGTTCGGCGAAGGAGGCAATTATTGGATTGAAGGATGGGTGGAGGTCTCCAACGGCGATATCCTGCGAAAGTCTGGGATTGCCACAGGAGTAACTACCGGCGAAGTGACCCACACCAATGCCTCTCTATGGGTTGAGTATGGTGACCGGGCAGCTTACTTCGTGGACCAGATCTTAGTGGAGCAGGAGGACTGGTCCTTCGCCGCACCAGACGACTCAGGCTCTGCTGTGGACAAAAACGGAAAGTTTGTGGGACTCGTTTTTGCTGGTTCTGGAGCGGTGGTGGCAATCAACAAGGCAGAGCATATCATTGAGGAACTTGGCATCGCCGTTAAGCCTATAGACGGTCAGTATGGGCTCACCCTCTCAAGCACTCCGGGCGGTTCGGTAGTGACACCGGGGGAGAACACGTTCATCTACAACGAGGAAACCGTGGTTAACCTTATTGCTGAGCCTTACCAGCACTATCAGTTTGTGAAATGGACCGGGGATGTAAGCACCGTGGCCGATGTTAATGCCGCCAATACCACCATAGCTATGAATAGTTCTTACTCCATTACCGCCAATTTTGAGACACTGTCTCCCGAATCTACGGCACTATTGACGTTATCCAGCACTACGGGCGGCTCAATCATCTTTCCCGACGAGGGCACATCGCTCCATGCTCTCGGCTCTGACGTCAGCCTTGTGGTTCAGCCTGACGAAGGCTACCAGTTCGTCAACCGGTCGGGCGAGGTGGACGCCATCGCTGATGTCAATGCTGCTTCGACTACCATTACCATGGACAGTTCATATTCCATCAAAGCCAATTTCAGTGGGGGTGCGAGGTGCTTTATCGCCACTGCGGCCTATGGCACCCCAATGGCAGAGGAAATACAAGCTCTGCGTCGGTTCAGAGATAGTTACCTGTTGACCAACGCGCCGGGCAGAGCTTTTGTAGACCTTTACTACAGTACCAGCCCCCCGGTAGCCGAGTTCATAACTGATCACCCTAGCCTGAAGCCAGTAGTAAGAACCGCGCTAGTGCCTGCTGTGGCTATGAGCACTGTGGCCTTGGATACTAATCATGCCCGGAAGGCGGTAGTAATGGTTTTGTTGCTGGTTTCGGCTGTAGTGGCTATTTATGTGATAAGGCGGCCAGACAGAGGTCTAGGTCATAGCCGATAGGGAAATTGCACAAAAACTCGTACTGTTACCTCTACGTGGTGCGCTGAACACATGACTGCCAACACGCAAGCTTGCTTGTTCGGTTCCTTTTTGGTAGGATTTCTGAGAAAGGAGGCAAGCGGTCTCCGCCTTGTTTCCAAGCTACATGGGGTTCAGGTGGTCGGAGGTTCAAATCCTCTCACCCCGATATCTACTTAGACAGCGAGATTGCCTGGCTTGAGAAGGTGAGCCATGTGGCTTAGCTGCGACATGTAAGGGGTGGAAACCCAGATCTGCAACATACCTAGGCATTCAGTCCGGCCGCCTTCAAGATATCCGGCACCACCTCTTCCCTGCCAATGGCCATGACATGGACTCCATGGCATATGGATTCTTTTTCCAGAGTGGCAATCATTCGACCCGCGATTTCTATTCCCTTGTTGATGGCCTCGCCTTTGGGGGCAGCCGCTAGTTCATCAATCAAGTTTTGGGGCACAATGACGCCCGGGACATTTTCAGTCATATATTTCGCCATCCTTGCCGATACAAGCAGAATGATGCCGGCCAGTATCTTGACCGGAAATTGGCGCGCATATTCCATGAACTTAGCAAATCTGTCCAGATCATAAATGGCCTGCGTCTGGAAGAATTCGGCACCGGCCTCCACCTTCTTTTCAAACTTGATTAGCTGGGGCTCAATCGGATTTGCTTCAGGGGTGACTATGGCTCCGGCGCAGAACTCAATAGCACCATCAAGATCATTCCCTCCTAGATCCTTGCCGGCCTCCATCTCCCGAATAGTCCTTAGTAACTGTGTTGAATCCAGATCGAAAACACTCTTGGCTTCCTTATGGTCGCCAACTACAACAGCATCTCCAGTTAGACAGAGGACATTTCTTATGCCCCTGGTTGATGCGAAGAGAAGCTCGGCTTGAAGGGAAAGACGATTACGGTCACGGCAAGTCATCTGCAGAATTGGCTCCCCGCCCTGCTCCTTAATGGCCAGGCAACCACCTATGGATGGAAAGCGCATCACGGAACTCTGGTGGTCAGTGACATTCAGCCCATCTACCTTGCCCTTGAGAAGGTCAATATGGTGAAGCATCTTCTCAATATTTGTGCCTTTAGGTGGACCGATTTCGCTGGTTACGACAAATTTGTCAGATTTGAGAACTTCCCTGAAATTCGGTGCCATAGCTCCTCCTTCATGTGATGATGGTGATTCGCGGCCTAGGGACCACGTTGTAATCTCTAGGGGCGTAATACTTGCGCATCAAATCGAGTCGGCCTTGTTGTTCTAATCGTTGATATATGAGGGTCCAGGCACAGTCCTTTTCCTTGTCCACTTCACATTTTCCGTTGTTCGTGCCCCCACATGGGCCGTTCAACAAACCTTTGTGACACGCCGTCAGGGGGCAGATGCCGGCAGTCTGACCCAGGATGCACTGGCCGCACTGAGCACAAACCTCTTGAAAACGGCCCGGAGTATCCTCAACTCCTATGAAAAGAGTATCCAGGCCTGGAATGACTGGCTTGTCAATATAGGTACTCAGCTTATGTACTCCGAGGGCACAAGCCATAACCAGAATACAATTGGCATTTTGAATGGCCCCACTATTTTCTTTCACTGCTACTTCAGTCATTTCATCACAGGCAGTAGGGATAACTATCCAGCCCGTAACTAACTTACCCAGTTCCTGTAGGCGCTCCCTCATTTGCAGGACTTCTTCCCTGCCGCCGGTCTTCGTCATTGTGGCGCATGTGCCACAACCTGCAATGTAGATTCGGTCAAACCTGTCTAACTGCTGTTGTATTTCCTCAAAAGGTTTCTGCTTGGTAATGGATTTCATACTTGACCTCCCATGGTGAGAATTGATAGCACCGGATGAACTGTTGCCTTCATTTCTCCAAGTCGCACCTTAGGCAACGCCTTGCCTCTTGCCTGGCCTTCTCTTCAGAGAAGTTCAACTCTATCTCCTTGAAGCTACCTTTCCTATCCTGCAGAGGAAGATGGGGTGTTTCCGGTCTGAATTGAGGTTCCCAAGTTTCCTCTTCTTCCTCGACTGTCTCTTCCTCGATAACGGTGGGCTTCAAATCATACATCTGGACTCGTGAAGTATCACCATGAAGATATTTGTCTATGGCGATGGCTCCTCTCCTACCTGCGGCAATGGCTTCTATTACCATGCCTGGCCCGGAGACAAAGTCGCCACCGGCGAAGACCCCGGGAACATTGGTAGCCAGTTTGTTTTCGTCAACTGCCAACCTTTCCCATCGAGTACGCTCGAGAGCGCTGTCCGCCGGGAGAAATGACAGGTCTGGAGCTTGCCCTACAGCAGCGATGGCGGTATCTGCCGGGGCAAAGAATTCTGAGCCAGGAATTGGAACCGGACGACGGCGTCCGCTAGCATCCGGCTCCGCCAGTTTCATGTGGACGCATTGTAGACCAGTCACCTTCCAAGCGTCACTCACTATGCGGGTGGGACTGACGAGGAAGTTGACCTGGACGCCTTCGGCCAGAGTCTCGTCATACTCTACCTCGGTTACGGGCATTTCTTCCCGTGAGCGTCGGTAGAAGATATTCACCTCGTCGGCCCCAAGGCGAAGAGCTGTACGTGAGGAATCGAGGGCCACGTTACCACCCCCGATAACGGCTACCCTGCGTCCAATCTTGATTGGCTTCCCCACCTTTACATCTCTGAGAAACCTCAGGCCATAGTAGAAGCCTTCGATATCTTCCAATTCTCCAGGTATGCCAATGTTCTGGCTCCTTTGGGCTCCCGCCGCAATGAAAACAGCCTCGAAACCGCTGTTCCTGATGGTTTCTATGGTGAAATTAGCATTTACTGGGGTATTGTATTTTATCTCCACTCCCCGCTTGGCGATATAGTTTATTTCCTTTTCGATGACCTCTCGAGGCAAGCGAAAATCAGGTATAGCTACCGAGAGCATACCTCCACCTATTGGAAGGGCTTCGAATACGGTGACCGGATAACCCATCTGAGCTAGAAAGTAAGCACAGGACAGCCCGGTGGGGCCTGCTCCTACTACTGCTATTTTTTGGTTGTGAGTATGCGGAAATGGTTCCGGTTCGGGCAATTCGCCAGTGTGGTCGAAATACCAATCGGCGGCAAACCGCTTTAGTGCCCTAATTGCTACTGGCTCATCGAGTTCCCCGCGGCGACATCTTCCCTCGCATGGGTGATGACAGATGCGTCCGCAAATAGCGGGGAACGGATTACGCTCCCTTATGGTTTCGACGGCATCAAAGTATTGGCCATCGGCAATTTGAGCTACATATTTCGGAATGTTGATTCCCACCGGGCAGGTGTGCTGGCATGGAGATATCATGAGAGCGTCGCAGACAGCCGCGGGACATTTCTTCTCCTTTATGTGGATTTCATATTCGTCTCTAAAGTAGTTGAGGGTCGTGAGCACCGGATTGGGGCAAGTCTGTCCCAAACCACAGAGCGAACATTCCTTCACCGTTCTAGCTATGTTGAGCAGAGTATCCATATCCTCTTCCCGCCCATTTCCCTGACTGATCCTGTTCAATATTTCCAGCATTTGTTTCGTACCTAGACGGCAAGGGACGCACTTCCCACAAGATTCTGCTTGAGTGAAGCTCAAGAAATACTTGGCTACATCCACCATACAGGTGGTGTCATCCAGTACCACCATGCCGCCAGAGCCCATAATCGAGCCTAGTTGAGCCAGTGTTTCATAATCGACGGGGGAATCGAGAAATCGAGCAGGTATACAGCCACCCGAAGGGCCACCCGTCTGCACTGCCTTGAATCTCTTCCCTCTGGGGATGCCGCCACCGACATCGAATATGATGGTGGAAAGGGGGGTTCCCATAGGGACCTCCACCAAGCCACTGTTGGCAATCTTCCCGGTTAGGGCAAACACAGCCGTCCCTTTACTCTTTTCAGTGCCGATGCCAGCAAACCAGTCGGCCCCCCGGTCGATGATGACGGGAATAGAAGCCAGAGTCTTTACATTATTAATATTGGTAGGCATTCCCTCCAGACCTGATTGTGCGGGAAACGGGGGACGAGGACGAGGCATACCTCGCCTGCTCTCAATGGAAGCCATAAGGGCTGTTTCTTCACCACACACAAAGGCTCCTGCGCCTTCCTTAACGTGCACCACAAAATCGAAACCTGAACCCAAAACGTCTTTCCCCGAAAAGCCTCTTTGATGAGCTTGCTCTAAGGCAGTTTGAACTCGTTTTACCGCTAATGGGTACTCAGCACGAACATAGATATAGCCTTCATTGGCGCCTATGGCATATCCGGCAATGGTCAATCCCTCGACAACAGCGTGAGGGTCCGCTTCCAGAATGGAGCGGTCCATGAAAGCGCCGGGATCACCCTCATCGGCGTTGCAAATTACGTATTTTTTTTGGCCGGGAGCTTTTCGGCAAAACTCCCACTTGGTGGCGGTGGGAAAGCCAGCACCACCCCGTCCACGAAGGCCGGATTTCTTGATTTCCTCGATAACCTGCTCGGGGGTCATCAGAAGAACCTTCCTTAATGCGCGGTAACCACCACGAGCCGTATAATGCTCGATTTTTTCCGGGTTGATTTGTCCGCAGTTGCGCAAGATGACACGTTGCTGTTTCTTGTAGAAGTTAATCTCCGCATAGCGTGGGATAGCTTCGCCAGTTATCGGGTCATGGTAGAAAAGGCGTTCCACAGGCTTGCCGTCTCGAAGATGAGAGGTGACAATCTCGGAACTATCCTCTGCCTGAACGTGGGTATAAAATATGCCTTCAGGTTCAACGACTACGTTGGGGCCCTGCTCGCAGAAACCGTGACAACCAGTGAAATCTACCTGGGCGTGGCTTATCCCCTGCCGTCCTATCTCTTCCTTGAGCGCCTCGTAAACAGCACCAGAACCGCTGGAGAGGCATCCAGTCCCCTGACAAACGAAGACAGTATGCTGGTCTTTCATGCTATTTCTTACCTTCCCGATCTCTGAACAATTGGTCGACCTTCTTAGGGTTCATATGACCTTGGACGTGGTCACCGACCACTATATTGGGAGCAAGGGCACAGACGCCGATGCAAGCCACAGTTTCCAGGGTATATTCCAAGTCAACGGTAGTCTCCCCTTCTTCTAGGCCCAAACGTTGCTTAACGAGTTTCAATATCGTCTTCCCTCCCCGTACATGGCAGGCAGTTCCTCTACACACCCTTACTACTTTTCTGCCCCGAGGCTGAGTATATAACTGGGTATAGAAGCTGATTACTCCCTGGATTTGGCTGGGGAAAAGCCCCAATTTTCTGGCTATAAGAGGTATAGACTGAGACGGGATATATCCGAACTGATTTTGGATTCTCTGCAGCAGCGGTATCATTGCCCACTTCTGCTGACTATATTCAGAGGCAATCGCGCCTATCTGTTTTAGGTCAGCTTCCGTGATTGTCCTGGCTTCATTCATGAAGCCCCTCCTTTCTCTTCTTGCATCACCCTAAGTAATCGGGGGTCTTTTGGCTGCCATTTAACTGAGGATGACCGTCGGCGCCACGGTTTTTCCTCAAGTAGTCGCAATTCTCTCCACCTTTACGGCGCACGCTTTCAGTGAGGGGGCTTTCGTTTCTTCATCTGAGACAACATCAAAGAGCTCATTTACCAGACTTTCTGGAAATGAAACAGGCATGAAGAGCATGCCCTCACGCACTGTATCCGTAATCTTAACCGCTGCAGTAGCCTCGCCGGCGGGCGAAGTCAATTTCACCTGGTCGCCATCGGCTACAGGAAGTCTTTTGGCATCCACCTCACAGATCTCCACATAGGCCCGCGGGCAGAATTGTCTTAATCGTGAAGACCTTGAAGTTCTGGAGCCAGTGCCGAAATGATAAAGTATAGATCCAGTCAACAGAATAAAGGGATAGTCTTTGTTCCCTTTTGCCTGCAGAACATGCTGTACCGGGCAAAAACGGGCGAAGCCCTCCGCGAACTGACCGCCGTGTATGCGCCCTGCTCCGCGGTCACTACTCGACTCAGCCCGATATAGGCTTGTCGCCTCTGAGTCAATATAGTCTATCCCTTCATATAGGCTATAGGCCGGTAGTTGACAGCACTCAGCTAACTCGTCCAGGATCTGTTGGGGTGAGGAATAAGGCATCGGAGCGCCCATTGTGTCAGCCAATCGGAGAATTATCTCCCAGTCGGGTAAGCTTTCTCCCAGAGGGTTGATTGCCTTTTGTACTCTTTGCACCCTTCCTTCGAAGTTAGTGAATGTGCCGTCTTTTTCAGCGAAGCTTGCCGCTGGCAGAATTACATCTGCCAGTTTGGCCGTTTCGGTAAGGAACATATCTTGGACTACCAAAAAAATCATGGAACTCAGGGTTTCTCGGACCAAGCTCGGATGTGGAAAACTCAAAGCAGGATTCTCTCCTACGATGTACATCCCTTTAACTTTGCCCTCTTTCGCCCGTTCCACGATCTCCAATGCTGTCAGACCAGCCTCGGTCGGTAGACTCGTTTTCCACCGCTCCTCAAATGCTTTCCTTGCCCGAGTGTCTGCTATGCTCTGGTATCCAGGCAGGAATTTGGGCAGTGTTCCCATGTCGCAGGCACCTTGCCCATTGTTCTCTTTTTGCAGCGCGTAGATGCCGCCTCCCCTACGCGCAATATTTCCTGTGAGCATTACGAGGTTTGCCAGAGCCTTCACACCCTCTGTTGCGGTGGCATGCTGTGTAATGCCCGTGCCGTAGACGATTGCTGCCCGGCTCGCGGTGGCGTACAACAAAGCCGCAGCACGAATATCCTGATTGGCAACACCTGTGATCTTCTCTACGTATGCCAGACTGTACTGTCTAAGACTTTCGCTAAACGCATTGAAGTTGTCTGTCCTTCTAATGACGAATTCCTCGTCGAGCAAGCCTTCGTCGATAATCGCCTTGGCCAGACCGTTTATGAGAGTCACATCAGTGCCAACTTCAGGCTGCAACCACAGACGTGCAAACAAAGAGAGTTTTGTCTGTCGGGGATCTATCAACAACAGCTTTGCCCCCCGTTCTCTGATGGCCCGTTTTATGGCGTATCCGACAGCGGGGGCCGAGGAACTGGGGTCGGCTCCGATCACTAAAATGAGGTCAGATTGCTCTAGGTCACCAAGGTAATTTGTAGTGCCCGAAAAACCGATGGAAGATCCAAGGCCAATACGACTGGCAGAATTGTACAAACGGCTGCCATTGTCAATACTGTTTGTGCCCAGCAGAGACCTGGCAAATCTCTGAAGAAGGTAGTTTTCTTCGTTTGTGCACTTAGAGGAGCCTAGAACCGCCAGGCTACTGCCGCCATATTCCTCCTTTATCCGCTGGAATTGGGCGGCTACTACCTCCAAGGCCTTTTCCCAGGGAACTTCCTCAAAAGTCCCATTGCTCTTGACCAACGGTTTGAGCAATCTATCAGAGCTATGAACGAAATCCAAACCATAGCTTCCCCTTACGCAGAGTGTGCCTTTGTTCACCAGGTTTTCATTGCCCGGCATGGCTCGTGTTACGCATTCGTCTTTGACCTGCAGGCGGATGCTACAGCCACAGCCACAGAAAGGACAGGTTGTTTGGACAGTTTTTTGGATTGTTCCCCTATATGCTTTTTCCTTCTCTGTTAGCGCTCCTGTAGGACAAAGGGCTACGCAAGTCCCGCAGAAAGTGCATTCGGATCTTTCCAGAGGCAAGTTATCCAGCGTTGCCGGTATGGCAGCGAATCCTCGCTGAAAGTAGTCAATAGCCCCTTCAACAACTAGTTCTTGGCAAGCTCGGATGCATTTGGCACATAGTATGCATTTGGTCAAATCCCGTTCAAGGAAAGGGTTAACTTCCTGGATGCTCGCCATTTGAGGAACCCTCTGTAGATCAACCAGTCCGATACCCAGATCGGAGGCAATTCGGCGCAATTCACACCGGTTGCCCTTATCACATACCAGGCAGGAATCAGGATGACTGGCAAGCATCAGCTTGACTATTGTTTTGCGGCGCTCCATGACCCGATCAGACAGAGTGTTGATTACCATGCCGGGCGCAATGGGTGCGACGCAGGATGCCAGCAAGGCGCCGTTCCGTTCATCTTCTACTATGCAGACGCGGCAGGCGCCGATTGGGGAGAGTTGAGGATCGTGACAAAGCGTGGGTATCTCCACGCCTGATTCCTTCGCTAGTTCCAGAATGGTCATGCCCGGATGGCCACTCACCTCACGACCATTGAGAGTAATGGTTATCGGCTGCAAACCAATATCCTCCTTCGCAACCCTGCAGGTGACGGCAAGATTCTGTAGATGGGGCTACTTGTTTTTATCCACGCCCTCCGGCCAGTTGGCAGAAACGTAGGCGAAGGAACGAGGAAAGTATCTTCCTTGGCCTACCGTTCTTACGCCAGTTAAGAGGTGAGAACTGGCGGCATTCTTGGCAACGAAGCCATAGGCCCCTACCTGCTTGGCAACAAACATGTTCTCCTCTTCGTCGTATTGAGTTAGTATCAACACCCTTGTGTCTGGCCATTGCTCGGTTATTCGTTTTGTTGCTTCAAGTCCGCTCATCACCGGCATTACTATGTCCATCACCGCCACATTTGGAGTGAGACGCTGCACTTTGTCAATGGCATCCCGCCCGTCAATAGCCTCGCCTACTACTTCCATGTCCTTTTGCAGATTCAACAGGGCACATATCCCTTCCCTGACCACGGCGTGGTCATCCACCACGAGCACCCTGATTTTGCGCATCGTTTTATCCAGGAATTTGCCGGCCCAGTCTACTATTGAAGAAGGCTCGACTGGCTTACTCAGATATTGTTCGGCTTCAAGCTTCAAGCCCTCGTCCGTGCGCCACCCCTTGGCCAGCCGCTTCTCCGGTGCGGCATCGACTACAATGAGAGGAACTTCCTTTAAGTCAGGGCTCTGTTTGAACCACTGGTGCAGTCGAAAGGCATCTCCACGTGGCAATATGGTGCCCAGAACAATGAGGTCAGGTTTTCCATGACGAGCCATATCTTGTGCCTGTGATCTGTTGATGGCTGTAAGGACGCGCCACCCCTTTGCCTCCAGTTCAGGCTGGATACCTGCAACGAAATCCGATTCATCGTCCACCAACAGGATGTTAATGTTTGTTTCCATTTCTAACCCCCTTGCCGAGTACAAGCCTTCTAGACTGTCTTCTGCTATGTTACCAAGTATAGTTGCCTGGTTCAGTGAAGCAATAGAGGCATTCACCCCAGAACGTAGGGGAATATCACTGTATTTTTCGGGAATTAGTCCTCCATTTACGAGGACAATGTCATTTATTTACTGTATGCAGTGAGCAAATGGTGTATTGAAGAGTACAGGAGAATGAGCCTAAACTACGATGATTCCCTTACGCAGGGCATATTTGAACAGGTCAAGGCGGTTGTGTATGTCCAGCTTTGCCATCAGGTTTGTCTTATGTCTCTCCACAGTCTTGGGACTGATGACCAGCATCCGGGCTATCTGAGGGATTGAATGACCTTCTGCCAGCAGTTTTAGTATTTCTCTCTCTCGGTCAGTCAACTCCTCGAAGGTGTCCTTATCTTTTCCTACTTTGGCAATCTGTCGATAATCTTCAACTAAGAGTCTGGCTATGGATGGAGACAGAAAGGAATCGCCCTTATGCACGGACCGAATAGCTGCGGTAAGCTCCGACGACGCAGCTGCCTTGCTGACAAAACCACTGGCTCCGGCTTCGATAACCGGGATTACATATTCCCTGTCGGTGTATTGGGTCAAGGCAAGGACTTTTATTTCCGGGAATTCTTTGTGCATTCGCCGGGTTGCTTCAAGTCCATCCATAACAGGCATGACGATGTCCATGAGTACGACATGGGGCATAAGCTTTCTGGCCATGTCAAATGCCTGTCTTCCATCAATGGCCTCGCCTACTGCTTCTATATCGTTCGTGAGAGCAAGCAAGGCACGAATGCCATCGCGTACTATGGCATGGTCATCAACTACCAGTACTCTTATTTTCGCCATATCCAATGTCTTGCCCTATTGGGATTTTGGCCCAGACGCTAGTTCCTACTCCAATTTTGGACTCTAAGTTGCTCGTGCCACCGAGGAAGCCAATCCTCTCCCTCATACTAAATAGTCCACGGCCCCGTCCACTTTCCTCCACGTCGGTGATTTTGGAAACATCGAATCCCTGTCCATCGTCGCTGACTCCCAGCGAGAATTCGCCCGCTTGATATACGAGCGTTATGAAAGCATTCTTTGCCTTAGAATGCTCGGCGATGTTACCGATAACTCCTTGAGCAACCCGGAAGAGGGCGGCTTCTACATCAGGTGGAAGGCGTATCTCGGTCCCTTTGACCTCTATCGTTAAGTTGATGCCAACGGGCTCGAGCCTATTCTTGGCGTGCTGGCGAATAGCGGCAACCAGTCCCACTGTGTCTAACAAAGCAGGGCGCAGGTTGGAAATCACCCTACTCACTTCCTTATGTACCTGTACAGTCAACGATTGGACTTTCTTCAGAGCGGTGACCAGTTCAGCGTCTGGATTGTCAGAGCTTGCTGCTTTTTCAATCAGCGCT
The DNA here is from genome assembly GCA_046538185.1 of Dehalococcoidia bacterium. Lineage (GTDB taxonomy): Bacteria > Chloroflexota > Dehalococcoidia > GIF9 > AB-539-J10 > RBG-13-51-36. The sequence goes on along the minus strand of JBKHJJ010000028.1, from coordinate 324 downwards.
TCTAACTGGAGTGCTATCCCGGAGAGTGATTGGCTAGTTTCGTCGTGTAGCTCGCGCGCAATCCTTCTCCGTTCGTCCTCCTCCGCTACAAGGTTTTGTCGTGCGAGTCTCCGCAATCTTTCGCGCGCTTTTCTTAGCCGCTCGTGCAGTTGTGCCTGCTCAATAGCTGTGCCAAGTTGGTCTCCAATCGAGTGCAAGAGATGCACATCCTCTTTAGTGAAGCGATGGGGCACGTGGCTAGCAACATTCATTACGCCTAGAACGTTATCTTTCGCTCGCAGAGGCACACTGACAAATGCCCTCAAACCCTCTAAGGCTACTAGG
>JBKHJJ010000027.1:0-13032 GCA_046538185.1 Dehalococcoidia bacterium | reverse complement strand
CAACAGTCAAAGCATCATATAATATCATAACAATCGGGGCGTAGCGCAGCGGGTAGCGCGCAGCGTTCGGGACGCTGAGGTCGGAGGTTCAAATCCTCTCGCCCCGATTAGTCCGCCAGCAGAAGGTGCGGCCCATGGGCTTTCAGCCCAAGAACAAGAAGGTAGACGGAAACCATGACAAAAGCCGCAATCGTAGGAGCAACCGGCATAGTCGGACAGCAATTTCTCGTTGCTCTGAAGAACCACCCGTGGATTGAAATCGCCGACCTTGCTGCCTCCGAAAGGTCAGCGGGGCGTAGCTACAAGGAAGCCATAACCGATGCTCAGTCTGGAGCGCTGCGCTGGTTCTGCCAGGAGCCTCCGGTGGAGGAAGTCATGGGAATGACCGTCCGGAATGCTACCGAAATGGATGTCTCCTCTGTGGATATCGTCTTTTCCGCGGTAGAGTCCAACCAAGCCAGAATTCTGGAACCGAAGTTCGCCAGGGAGAAGGCAGTCATAAGCACGGCCTCAGCCTTCCGCTACGACGAGGATGTGCCCGTTCTAATCCCGGGCATAAATTCCGAGCACGCCAAACTCATTGATGTTCAGAGAAAAGCTAGGGGATGGAAGGGATTCATTACTCCCATTCCCAACTGCACCACCACCGGGCTGGCCATAACCCTGAAACCAATTTACCAACGGTTTGGGGTGAACGCCGTGATCATGACGTCCATGCAGGCCCTATCAGGCGCAGGCCGGAGTCCAGGAGTGATAGCTCTGGATATCCTGGACAACGTCATTCCCTTTATTCCTGGAGAAGAGGAAAAGGTGCAGCGCGAAACACAGAAAATCCTGGGCAGTCTCGCAGGCAATTCAGTCAAGCCAGCCGAATTCAATGTGAGCTCCACCTGCACCCGCGTTGACGTGCGGGAAGGCCATACGGAATCGGTATTTGTCTCCACCCGGAAGGCCTGTGAGGTGGACGATGTCGTCAGGGCCATGAGGGAATATACTGTTTCACCGAGCGACACAGATCTGCCTTCGGCCCCCAAGCATATGATAATAGTCCATGAAGACCCGTTCAGACCTCAGCCGCGGCTCGACCGTGACGCTGAGGACGGCATGGCTACAGTAGTGGGCAGAATCAGAAAGGACAACGTCCTGGACAACGGCATCAAGTACCTCCTGGTATCCCACAACACCAAGATGGGAGCGGCCAAGGGAGCAGTTCTTGTCGCCGAACTCCTCATCAGGGACGGGTATATTCCCTAGACGCCGACGGCCAGCTTCCGAATCCCTCCGCTTTGATCAACCACGGGCTGCACACAATACAAAAGGTCCACTAGGACAATCGGGCAGACATCATGGTGCTGGTGGTGATATGAGAACCTTACGGGTAACCAAGCCTCTTGTATCCCGCTTGGGTTTGAAAATAACGGAGGGAATCAGGTCTGCAGAATATACAAATCCTTCGCTATCCGTCGTATCGCCGTATTTGGCTCTCAACTCGTCCAGGGGGCCGGCATCTAGAGCCCACATTGGACAGCCATCGACGCATACCGGCTTCTTCCCCTCCACCCATCTATCCACACAGAAGTTGCACTTCTGCATCTTGGCATTCTCTTCAGCTCCAAACTGCGGGGCATCATAAGGACATGCTTCCAGACACAGCTGACAGCTTGCGCCCAGGCACACATCCCTATCAACTACTACGATGCCATCTTTATCACGCTTGGTGATGGCACCCGCCGGGCAGGCAGGAATACAAGGCGGTCGCTCGCAGTGGTAGCACATCACAGGAACAAAGGCAACGAATAAATCAGGGTAAGTGCCCTTTTCTATGGTCTTCACCCTGAGCCAGCTGGCCGGCCCGGCCGGCACATCATGCCAGTCCCGGCAAGCCACCACACAGGTGAAGCAACCGATACAGCGGGTCTGGTCGAAATAGAACCCATATTGCATAGCCTATTCTTTGGCTTTCTCTATCTGCACCAGAGCAGTATGGCTGGGGAACGCTCCGGCCGGCGAGGCAACATTCTTAGTGAGAACGTTGGCACAGCCACCGTGATCGATTCCCTTTTCATCAGGAGTGTACCACGCCCCCTCCGGAAGAGAGACCACCCCGGGCATAATCCTTTCCGTTACCAGGGCCGGAATTACCACCTCGCCGCGGTCGTTGAAGACCCTCACCATATCTCCTTCCCGAATGCCCCTTCGCTCAGCATCAAGGGTGTTAATGGTCACTGCCTGGGCTTGCAGCTCACGCAGCCAGGGCAGATTGTCGAACTGGCTGTGTGCCCGCCGCCTGAAATGGGGCGTGATCAATTGCAATGGATACTTCCTGGCCAAGGGATCGTTCAAACTCTCCCAGGTCTCTATATACTTCGGAATTGGAGGTATCAGAGGATGATTCATCTCGGCTATCGTCTGAGAGTAAATCTCGATTCTTCCCGACGGAGTAGGAAACGATTTCTGCTCCGGGCTTCCCGTCCTGGAAGTCGCGGCCGTCTTACTGCCTTCTTCAGATATTTTCGCTCGCATAGAGCTCACCCATTCTTCGTCCGATTTGTCGTTGTAGTCGTTGATACCCAGTTTCCTGGCCAGAGCTTCGCAGATAGCTAACTGCGACCTGGATTCGCCCAGCGGCTCGATGATTTTGGGGGCGTGGAGGTCGTGCCGCTCCAAGAACGTGCACACAGGCAATACGATGTCGGCAAACTTGGCCGAGGACGACATGAATTGCTCCGTGACCAGGATGAATTCCAGTTTCTGAAGAGCTGCTACCGCCTTGTTAACCTCAGCAAGCTGGTTCAGATAATTATTGTTGGATAGCCATAGCAGCTTGTAGTCGGTGTGATAGCCGCCCGCCTTGCCCTTGAGAATGGCATCCACAAGCAAGTTAATGTTGACTCGGGCGCTCGAGTTCACGCTTGCGCTGCGGTAAGGGAGGGCATTCCAGCGTGGCGGTACATCCGTTTCTACCTGGTTCGGCGGGCTAGGTATCTGAACCAGACGTCTTAGAATCCCCGATCTGGACCTTCCGCCAGCCACAACTCTTGCATTACCCGTAATTGCTTCCAAAACAGCTATTGCCCTGTGGAATTGTTCACCGAAGGCAGTGCGCCCGGCAGCGTAACCGGTCTCCAGAATGACAGGCTTTGTGCCCGCATATTCGCGAGCTAGTTCGGTGATGATCCCCTCCGGAACGCCACAGATAGGCGCAGCCCATTCCGACGTCTTCTCAACCCCGTCTTCCCGGCCGAACACATAGTCCCTGAATTTGTCAAAACCAACCGTATGAGCGCCGATGAAACACTGGTCATACAGATTTTCCTTGATTATCACATGGGACATGGCAACGAGAGCAGCAACGTCGGTGCCCGGGCGTATGGGAACCCACTGATCGGCAAAGGCCGCAGCAGAGTCGGTGTATCTGGGATCTACCAAGATGACCCTGGTACCTTCTTCCTTTGCTTGAGCTAGCAATGGGGGTATTCTCGTGCCTTGACGAGTGACAGCCGGATTCCAGCTCCACATGATAACGAGGCGTGCTTGAAGATACTTGTCAGGGTCAGGCTCTGTGGGCTTCGTTCCGTAAGTTGTGCCGGCAGAGAAAGCCTCCCCCTCGTTTGAGATGAAGCCCCAGGGTGCGGTATAACCACCAAACTGGCACAGCAATCTGTGGAAAGCCTGTACGTGGTGCACGGGATGAGCGTCAGCCATAGAGCAGAAGTGAAGGATTGCGGCATTACCGTAATTATCTCTGATCCGCTTCATCTCACTGGCTACAGTTTCCAGTGCTTCATCCCAGGACACCCTGATGAACTCCCCGGCGCCCCTGGCTCCCCTCCTCTTAAGGGGGTAGAGAAGGCGGTCGGGCGCATAAACACGCTGACGATAAGCACGGCCCCGCGCACACATCCGATGTGATTCTTCCCCCTCACCACCAGTCTCGATGCGCACGATCCGGCCCTCACTGACGTGCACCTTCATTTCGCAGATGCCGCCACAATGGCTGTTGCAGGTAGTACGGATGATCCGTTCTTCGCTGGGCCTGTTTGCGCTCATATCACGATTAGTTTGCCGTGTTGCCTCCATCCGAACGCTAACCATCTCCCGAAATTGGCAGACAGCACTGAATTGATACAGTATAGACTACGGGCTTAAGGGAATTGAACGTTCAAGTCCATAGTCCGGCATATGCTTACCCGTTACACCTTTGGCTTTCTCCTATGCCAGTCGGTGGCTTGCTCGTAGGCGAAGGCGATGCGCAACAGCATTTGCTCGCTGAAAGGCTTGCCCATGATTTGCATGCCTAAGGGTAAGCTATCGGCAAACCCGGCTGGTATGGAGATGGACGGGATCCCAGCTATATTTATGGGCAGGGTGCATATATCGCTCAAATACATCTGCATTGGATCGTCTAACCTCTCACCGAGTTTGAAGGGCACTGTGGGCGAGGTGGGAGTAACCAGAGCATCGTATCTGGCAAAGGCCTGATCGAATTCCTGTTTTATCAATGTGCGCACCTTCTGCGCTTTGAGGTAGTATGCGTCGTAATACCCCGCGGACAAAGCGTAAGTGCCCAACATTATCCGTCTTTTCACTTCAGAACCAAAACCCAGTTGTCTCGTCTTCTCCGTTGCCTCGATTACACTGGCCGCATCTGCCTCAGAGAAGCCATATTTCACTCCATCGTAGCGAGCCAGGTTCGCCGAAGCTTCGGAAGGAGCAAGTATATAGTAAGCTGCCAGAGCGTATTTGGTGTGGGGAAGAGATACGTCCCAATCCACTTGCACACCCAGTTCTTCGAGCTTGCTGATAGCATTTTCTAGGGCTACTCTAACTTCGTCCTGCATGCCCTCGACAAAATATTCCCCGGGTATACCGATTCTCAGTCCTTTGATGTCCGGAATCAGTTGCTGGGTGTAGTCCGGGACAGGACGAGGCACCGAGGTTGAGTCTCTGGGGTCACATCCGGCAATCACATTCATCACCAAAGCGCTGTCAGTGACGTCCTTAGTTATGGGCCCGATTTGGTCAAGTGAGCTGGCAAAGGCAATCAGGCCGAAGCGGCTGACCCGACCGTACGTCGGTTTAAGTCCCACCACGCTGCAAAACCCCGCCGGCTGACGGATACTACCTCCGGTGTCGGAACCCAGAGCATAGATACATTCATCCGTAGAAACAGCAACCGCTGACCCACCGCTGCTGCCTCCAGGGACGCGGCTCAAGTCCCAGGGGTTATGGGTGGGGAAAAAGGCAGAGTGCTCATTGGAAGACCCCATAGCGAACTCATCCATATTGGTCTTGCCGATTATGACCGCCCTATGTGCCTTCAGTTTCTCTACAACCGTAGCGTCATAGGGAGGAACAAAGTTCTCCAGCATCCTCGAGCTACAGGTAGTCCTTAACCCCTTGGTGCATATAACATCTTTGATTAGGGTAGGGATGCCAGTCAGGGGCGTAATATCGTTGGCGGTTTTGATATAGTCATCGACCTTTTCCGCCTCCTTCAGTGCCATGTCCTCCACAACAGTGACACAGGCACAAACCTTATCCTCTACCTCGCGGATGCGCCGCAGTGCCGACCTGGTCAGCTCCAGTGAGGAAATTTCCCTCCGTGCAAGAAGCTGGTGCGCTTCGTGAATAGTGAGTTGGCAGAGCTCATTCCCCGGCATATTCACAGTCTCTCTTTCAGGCTCCGCCGCCTTATAACCCTGCGCCAGTCACCGCCGGTTTTGGCGTGCATGTCCTTAAGCCGGGGGATATATTGCAGGCCCAAAAACACCCCCAAGCCGATGGAGTAGAATACCAGGGCCAGAGACTCGTCGTAGCGGTCCACGTAGATAAACCCTGCAACAAACGGGAAAACGACAAGGAGTAGGCTATAACTGAACGTAGGATTACGAGTAATAGCTAAAGCTATGGCAAAAACGACAAATAGAAACGGGACTGCCCAGGGCATCAGGAAGATAAGAGTCCCGATGGCGGTAGCTCCTCCTTTGCCACCCCGAAATTTGAGGAACACAGGAAAGACATGACCCAGTACAACAGCTACGCCAGCAGCCCCTGCAACAGGATCAAATGGTGCAATGACAGAAACCCCTGACAACCACCGGGCCAGAAGGATCGCTCCTATGCCTTTGCCGAGGTCAGCCAGGGTCACCAGCGTAGCCTCTGCTGGACCAACCTCATAGTAGACATTCAAAGCCCCCATGTTCTTGCTTCCCACCTCGCGTATGTCTATACCCTTTCTCAGGCGCCCGGCAAGATACGCCGAGGGTATCGAGCCAAAGATGTAGCCCGTTATGAGGGCAATAGCTATGTCAATCATTTGCCAACTGTGCTCACTCTAGTATTGCCCGGACTTTGAAACACTTGTCTGCTTGTCTTGGTGCGTTTGCCAGAATATCGGCTTGTGGGTATGGCTCCGCCACGACGTCTTCCCTCAGGACATTCTCAAGTGGGACCGAATGGGTCGCTGGTGGAACGTTGGCTGTATCTACTTGCTTGAGCACCTCGAAGTTTTCCAAGATATCGGACAGCTGCAGGCTAAATCTCTCCACCTCCTCCTCGCTCAAGCCCAAGCGAGCAAGCCAAGCAATATGCCTCACCTGTTCATAACCCAGTTGCATCGCCAGATAAAGTGATTATAGCATCTAACTTTGGGCATCGCTATTCGAGATCCCGGTTTCAGCACCGATCGCTTCCATCGACAAAATCTCAATAGGGATATCACCATGATAGCGGTTGCGTATCTTTGCGCACGGGACTATAATGGAGGGCTATGCAAATCAGAAATATTGCCCTCATATCTCATCAGGGAGCTGGAAAGACTTCTCTCGCTGAATTCATGCTTTTTGCCTCAGGGGCTATTCAGCGTTTGGGGAGCGTTGAAGATGGCACGGCTACGTCAGACTATGACCCGCTCGAGGCAGAACGTCGTATGGGCATCAATCTCTCGTTGCTCCAGTTTGATTGGAGGGAGACGAAGCTGAATCTCATCGATACACCGGGATACGCTGATTTTGTCGCTGAGGTAAGATCGGGGCTGAGGGTGGCCGAAGGAGCCATACTGGTAGTATGTGCTGCTTCGGGTGTGGAGGTAGGCACAGAACAGACCTGGGCCGACGCAGAAAAAGCAAATTTGCCCCGCCTGGTGTTCGTCAACAAGATGGACCGTGATAATGCCGATTTCTCCTCTACCTTGGAAGGGATCCAAGCTAAGTTGTCAGCAAGCTGCCTGCCTGTTCAATTGCCCATCGGTTCACAAAGCGACTTCGAGGGCATTGTAGACCTCGTAACCATGAAGGCTTACATTGGCAACGACTCGAAAGAAGCCGAAGTCCCTTCGACGCTTCAGGAACAAGCGGAGGCCAGCCGTGAGAAACTGGTAGAGGCCGCGGTAGAAATTGACGATCAGCTTGTTACTAAATACCTGGAGGGCGAGGCCATAAGCAATGAGGAAATTTTTGCTGCGGTAAGAAAGTCTGCCACCGGTGGTAAACTGGTGCCTGTTTTCGTTGGCTCTGGCCTGCAGGGCATTGGCGTCCACCAACTCCTCAATGGCATTTGTGACTATCTGCCTTCGCCGGAAGAAAGGGATGGCTTTGTGGCCAAGAACCTGCCGAGCGGCAACCAAGAAGAAGTGAGCCCTGATCCGAAGTCGCCCTTTTCCAGCCTTGTTTTCAAGACTATTGCAGACCCTTACGTCGGCAAGCTCAGCTACTTCCGCGTCTATTCGGGCGTGGTTTCCAGCAATTCGCAGGTCTGGAATGCCAACAAGAATGGGATGGAACGGGTAGGTCAATTGCTTACGGTGCTGGGCAGGAACCAACAACCAGTACCACAGGTCACCGCTGGAGATATGGGGGTGGTAGCGAGGTTAAGCATGACCGCTACCGAGGACACCCTCTGTACTCGTGAGCACCCTGTGACATTCGAAGGCATTGATTTCCCCCAGGCGAATTTCAGCATGGCAATCCAACCCGAGACTAAAACCGATTTGGACAAGATGAGCACCGCTCTGCCCAGGATTTGTGAGGAGGACCCTTCTCTCCAAACTCGGCGCGAACCCGATACTAACGAGTTCATTATCTCCGGCGTGGGTGATAGTCACCTGGAGATAGTCAAAGAAAAAATGCGTCGCAAATTTGGAGTTGCAGTGAAATTGGATGTGCCAAAGACTCCTTACAAAGAGACCATCACTGCGTCCACCAAGGCGGAGTATAAGCACAAAAAACAGACCGGGGGGCACGGCCAATACGGACATGTCATTCTTGAGTTGGAACCCTTGCCCAGGGGTGGGGGGTTCGAATTTGCCGAGAAAATCTTTGGGGGCGCAATACCCCAGAGCTACATTCCCTCTGTGGAAAAGGGGGTCAGTGAGGCAAAACAGGAAGGCATTTTGGCTGGTTATCCCGTGGTAGACGTGAAGGTGAACCTTTGCGATGGCAGTTTCCACTCGGTAGATTCTTCAGACATTGCTTTCAAGATTGCGGGAGCTCAGGCCTTGAAGAAGGGGTTATCTCAGGGTCAGCCCGTGTTGCTTGAGCCGATAATGAAGCTCAAAATCACCGTGCCCGAAGCATATACCGGGGACATCACCAGTGACCTTAATACTAAGAGGGGGCGGGTGCTGGGAATGAATCCCGGCGACGGCATCAACGTCATTGATGCCCAGGCACCTTATGCAGAGTTAGTCCGTTATGCCATAGACCTGAGGTCAATGACTCAGGGGCGGGGCGACTTTATCATGGAATTCGACCACTACGAAGAGGTGCCGCCCTATTTCAGCCAGAAGATCATTGCCAGCAGGAAGAAGGAAGGATAGCTGACACGAGCCGACCCAAGGCTGGTGTGCTACTTGAACCAGCTAACCAATCTGCCGTCTCCGCTCGTACTAGCCAGCCAGCAACTCCTTCAGCTTGCTGGTGAGGGCCGGCACTACTTCCTCATACTTACCCACCACCCCAAATTCCGCCTCCCTGAATATGTTTGCCTCGGGGTCCTTGTTGATGGCTATGATGTGCTTGGAGCCCGAACACCCGGCCGTATGTTGGCTTGCGCCTGAAACGGCTATCGCAAAGTAGATATCAGGGGCAACAATCTTCCCGGTCAGGCCGATATGCACGCTCTCCGGCACCCAACCATTATCAGCCGGGGGACGCGAAGCACCTATCGCGCCATGCAACAGGTCGGCCAGCTCCTTCAACGTAGTTTGGAAGGGTTCGGGCCCACCCAATCCCCTCCCCCCACACACAATTACAGGGGCATCCTCGAGCTTGATCCCGACGGCCTCTTCCTTCACAGTTTCTAATACCTTTGTCCTTATCTTTGATGTATCTACATCAACCTTAAATGGTACGATCTCGCCCTTCCTTGAACCGTCACGTTCCAACGGCGACATTGCCTTTGATCTAACAGTGACCATCTGAGGCATGAGTTCGGTGGTGAATACAGCCTGAGCATTATTACCGTAGACAGGCCGAGTTTCCACTAGCAACTTTGTCTTGGCATCTATGGCCAGGTCCAGACAATCTGTTGCCAAGCTGGCGCCCAATCTGAAGGCAAGGCGGGGACCCAGGTCTCTGCCCATAAATGTCTGTCCCATAAGTATTACTCGAGGCGAAGTCTCTTTAACCAGTTTTTCGACCGCCTGCACATAGGCATCTGCTTGGTACTCCTTCAGGGCAGTATGTTCCACAACATAGACCTTGTCTGCTCCGAAGGCAATTGCTTCTTTGGAAGCATCCCCCACTACATCGCTGGCCAGCAAGCAAGACAACTCTTCCTTCAGGTCGTCGGCAAGCTTCCTGCCACACCCCAGCAACTCAGTGGTAATGGAGGCCAACTTGCCGTCCGCTAACTCGCCACAAACTAATACACCTTTGTATTCAGCCATCATTTCCTCCTTAAATCTAAAGCAATTTGGCTTCCTTAAGCCTTAGGGCGAGGTTAGCCCCAGCCTCTGCGGGTGTCTCGCCTTCGATTATTTCACATTTGCCTTCCTTGACCGGCTGGAAAAGCTTGTCCAACTTACTACGCCTGCCCGCAGCACCGACTTGTCCAGGCTCAAGCCCGATATCTGCCGGTTTCCAGATGACGGGTTGTTTCTTGCCTGCTGCCATGATTCCTTTCAAGGTAGGATAGCGAAGCTCTCCCAGCTCGCTGGTAACTGTAATCACAACCGGAAGGGTTACTTCAACTGAGCGATAACCATCAGGAATAACTTGCTCGACCGTCGCTTTCCCATCAACGACTTCTACCTTCCGAGCCAGAGTTACAGCGGGGATTCCCAGAAGCTCAGCAATGCCCAGGCCTACCTGGCCAGCGTCCCAGTCGGAGGATTGCCTGCCGCAGAAAACAATATCGTACTCTCCTATCTTCTTTATTGCCGTAGCCAGGGCGTTGGCCGTTGACCAGCTGTCCCCCTCTTCAAAAGATTCATCCTCCAGGAGGACAAGTTCATCACTCCCTACAGCCAACGCTTTCTTAATCACATCCCGAACAAAGTCATTACCCAGGGCGAGCGCAGTAATCTTGCCCCCCACCTTATCCTTGATCCTGAGCGCGGCTTCCAGTGCAAATTCCTCGTATTGACCGATTACGGGTTTTACGTCTGGCGGCAAGGTCATCTTGTTATTTACCACCTTAAACACGGCCGGTGGCACCTCAGGATCCGGCACCTGTTTGCAGCAGACGATCATATTGACTGGCATTCCATCACCTCCTCGGACGTTTCTTGCGGCCATAAGGATATAATAAATACGTCCCCTCAGTCAATAAGGTGGGCACGTTCAGCGTCCCAGGGGCACCTTCCGCTGTCGTTGACAGAGCAATCCGGCGCGATTGCGGGCGCCATAGCTCGACAGCGCAGGCGTCCTCCGACCTGCAACATTACTACCCCTCACCCACCATCATTTGACAATCCACCTTCTCTCTTTCTCGGCTGATTACAAACTTAATCTTCTGCCCTTCTGTAAGATATCTTTCGCTTTGGCTGCGTAGCTTCCTGAAGTCGGTTGATTCTAGAAAGGCCTTGAGCAGCTCGATCCTCTCCTCAAGTTCTTTGTGCTGGCCGCCGCTTTCCATATACTGGTTTACGGAGTTCCAGAATTCCTCTCTGGCTGCGGTCTCTATGCAGTGGTCAAGGCTCGGGAAAAGCTCGATATAGTCCATCCTTCATTTGTACCATCAAGTGGCAGTGAGGGTCAAAATTTGACAAATTCTATGGTATTTTCTATGATTATTCTTGACATATGTCCATAATTCATAGCGAGAAAGATTGATTTCTGATGGCGAGGCCAGCCAAATTACGGTGTATTGCGCGGCTGCCCAGTGTTGGCTTTTTCAGGCCGATGGGTGTTGCGGCCGGCGCTCTACAGGGTGTTCGGCTTTCGCTTGAGGAACTTGAGTGTATCCGTCTTAAGGACCTAGACGGGCTGGAGCAGCAAGAATGTGCGCGGCAGATGCGAATTTCCCGGCCGACTTTTCATCGTGTACTGCAGTCGGCTCGCGAAAAGCTTGCTGATGCTCTGATTAATGGCAAGGCGATTCAAATTGAAGGAGGAAACTTCGAGCTTGCCCAGCGTCTGTTCAGATGTGGTAATGACGGACATGAGTGGAACGTGTCTTTCGAGGCGATAGCACAGAAACTTCCTCTGTCCTGCCCGGTGTGCTTCAGTGGGGATATTCAGCCTAAACCTCTGCCTCCGTTTGGTTCGAGCAGAGGTTTCGGCAGGAGGTTTCGCGGGGGCAGGCGACGTTGAGCACATAGAAGGAAAGGAGGTGACAGAGATGCCGTTTGGAGATGGAACTGGACCAATGGGACAAGGCTCCATGACCGGAAGGGGCATGGGCTTCTGCACTGGTTTTGCCAGGCCAGGCTTTGCCAACCCAGTGCCTGTTTACCCACAACGTTATGGTTACGGCCCTGTAACTCCGGTATGGCCGGGGTGGGGCTATGGCTTTGGCCGTGGGTTCGGCGGCCGTGGGCTGGGTCGCGGCTTCGGTCGCGGTTGGCGAAGATGGGGACCTTATACCTACCCGTGGCAGTAGATTTAGACCCTTATTAAAGGAGGTGATAAAATGTGGCCTTGGCACAGGTTTTGGCATCCGTGGGCATGGCATGCACATGCAATACCTTATGGGTATCCTCATGCAGCTTACGGTTACCCGTGGGGAGCTATGCCCAAAGAGGAAGAGATAGCTATACTTGAAGAACAGGAAAGATATCTCACTAGCGAATTGGACGGGGTGAGGAAGAGGTTGGAAGAACTTCGCAAATAGAAAGGAGGCGAAAGATGCCTTATGGATTTGGCGGAGGATTTGGTGGAGGATTTGGAAGAGGAAGAGGAGGATGGGGGTTCGGTTTCAGAGGAAGCTCTCCTCCCTGGCCTTATGTGGGGCTGGGAAGAGGAGGATTGCCAAGGTGTGGCTATTTCCTCAGCGGAGCTGCGGGAATGCCCACCCCGCCGTCCTATACACCCTATGGTAACCCCTGGGCTCCTCCTTACTATGGAGAGACGGCTTATCCGGAAGCTACCCCGTACGGTTATGCCGGAGGACCCATAGGGGCAGTACCAGGAGCCGCCCCCTATGCTCCACAGATGACCCGGGAGCAGGAGCTGGACTTCCTGAAAAATCAGGCGGAAGCAATAAAGGGACAGCTGGAGCAAATAGATGCTAGAATAAGGGAGCTGGAAACAGACTAAACTACACGGAGGTGCATCGTGAAACTCGCAGTATCAGCAACAGCTCCCAGTCTGGACGCCGAGGTAGACCCTCGTTTTGGCAGATGTCAATACTTCGTCATCGTTGATCCCCAGACAATGGAGTTTGAGGCTCTGGATAACTCTAGTGCCATGGCCGCAGGTGGAGCAGGCATCAGCACTGCCCAGATGATTGCTAACCAAGAGGCAGAGGTTGTACTCACAGGTAATTGCGGACCCAATGCTTATCAGACACTTTCGGCAGCGGGGGTCCAGGTAATCACCGGCGTTTCAGGGAGCATAAAGGACGCTGTTGAAGCTTTCAAAGCCGGGA
>JBKHJJ010000026.1:0-13125 GCA_046538185.1 Dehalococcoidia bacterium | reverse complement strand
GAACGGGCCAAAACCCAGGCATGTACCACGCGACTAAGTGTGGAGCCATGAGCAGTCCGCTTTAGATAGTATTCAATATTTTTGGGGATGGTTTCATACTCGAAGGCGTAACCTAGGCGGCGAAACAACTCCCCCAGTTCATCAGCGGAAAGCAGGTAGAATAGCATGAGCACATCAGCCTGTTTGGATAGCTTGTAGCGATTGGGGGTATCTCCCTCTGCTTCAAGAATTCGGTCCAGGCGGTGAATGTCTCCATATTTTTCTTGATACCCTTCCCAGTCAAACTCCTCAAGTTGGTCGTAACCCTCAAATTGAGTGATAATGCCGTCGTCATGAAAAACAACACGCATTTTGCGGCTGATGTCCTCCCAGTGTTCTAGTTCTTCCGGTTTCAATGCCAGCTTTTCCATCAGGATTTGGCGTCGCATATCCGGCAAAAGCTCTATTGCTTCCAGAGCCCGACATAACGCCCAGACCACCATAATATTTGTGTAGGCGTTATTGTTAAGACCCGGCGCGTCGGCGTTGGGATACCCATCGTGAAACTCGTCGGGCCCCATAACGTGGTGAATCTCGTACCGGTCCAGAGAACGATTATATCGGCTAATACTTGCCCAGAAACGGGCAATTTCAACAAGCATCTCCGCTCCATAGAAGGAGAGGAAGTTGATATCTTCGCTAACCTGGTAGTAGTGCCAGACATTATAGGCGACAGCAATATTGATATGGCGCTGCATTTGAGAGTTGTCCGGGATCCAGTGTCCAGAGCGGGGGTTAAGGTGCAGTTCCTGGCTTTCCTCTCGCCCATCGCTGCCGCTCTGCCAGGGATACATAGCTCCATCAAATCCTGCCTGCTTGGCTGCCCAGCGGGCTTCCCCAAGCCGCCGGTAGCGATACATCAGCAAGGCACGGGTGATGTCGGGGATACGAATGTTCAAGAACGGAAAGATGAAAAGCTCATCCCAGAGGATATGCCCTCGATATGCCTCTCCGTGCAGTCCCCGGGGCGGCACCCCGGCATCACGATCAATTGTGTGTGGCGATACCGTTTGCAGGAGATGAAAGATGTGTAGATGAAGGACCAATGCTACTCTTTCGCTATCCTTGATGGCAATGCGGCAGCGCCTCCAGATGTGGCCCCATCTGAGTACGTGGCGTTCCAGCAATTCGTCAAAGCCTAGGGCACGCTTAATCTGCTTTTGTGCCTGTATGCCGCTTTCGGAGATAGCAGGATCTGTCGATACATACAAGGCTATGACTTTTTCAATTGTTATTGCCTTAGCCTCCTCCAGGTCAACAGAAAATTCATGAGCGATGTAGGCCGGTTCCTCTATGACCTTGGGCTGTACTGGAATCTGCTCTTCGTCGCGAAACAGCCTTGTTCTAGCGGCTTCAGCAACACGTATATGCGACTGGTTCGTCTCAGTCTGGAGGTAAATCATTTCATCGCCGATTGACAGAGTCTCAATTGGACTGAGATGCTGGCTATTCAGTTGTTTGTAACGCTCCACGCCATTGTTAGTCACCCGTCCGTCAAGCGCTGAGCAGATCCAGATCCGCCCCGTCCAGTTCTCAGCCACAATGGTTGTCTCAAGTCCAGCGGGATGGTAGTGATCCATGTTGACAAACCGGCGTTGGAATATGCGTGTCCGGCGGCCGCTTTTGTCCACAAAACGAAGCAAGCGGCTGAGCACACCTTGGCGCACGTCTAGCTGCTGGCTATATTCCAGGAGATTCACTTTGTCCACATCAAACCAGTCTCCATTCTGGAATCGGAGTTTGATGGGCAGCCAGTTGGGCAAATTCACCAAGCTTTCATTCTCGATGGTCTGTCCGGCGATATCAGTCTTCAGCCGGTTATAGCAGCCTGTCACGTAAGTTCCCGGGTAATGAATGTCATCTGCAGTTGATTCGGGAGCGGCGCCTCTGGTAGCAAAGTAGCCATTGCCCAGCGTACAAAGCGCTTCACGCAGCTTCTCTTGTTTTGGATCAAAGTCATCGTAGGACATTACCCAGATTCCCTTTGAGACCTCTTTTTGGGCGAGGGTTGCCAAGTGCTGCAGAAATTTCGTCACCTCTTCGGGGTCTTTCAGCTTGTAGTGGGCGGCCGTTGAGCGTTTTTCGCTTCCGACCACTATCGCGATGCCGCGGTCACTGATGGCTCGAAAGGCGTCTTCGTCGGTGGTGTCGTCTCCGATGTACAAAGGGAGAATCCTACCGCTGTCGGTATAGAGCGCCTCGAGTAGATACTGTAGGGCTTTGCCTTTGTCCCAAGCGACATCGGGCCTCAATTCCATGACTTTCTTGCCTGTGCCCTTCCGTAGTTCTGGGTAGTGGGACAGTATATCGTCGAATCTTTGCTGGAGGGTATTGACTCTGGTGCTCTCCACCTGACGGTAATGCAGGGCGATGGCGAATCGCTTGTGTTCGACTTTGGCTCCTGGTGTGTCTTTAACGGCCTTACGTAGTTCCCGTTCAGCATCCTCCAGCATGGACAAGAACTGTTTGCCCATCTCCTGGTTGCGGTATTTGCCGCCCGGTCCAACAATATCAAAGCCGTGACTGCCAGCATAGGCGATGTCGCTGATGCCGACCATTTTCTGCACATCATCCAGGTCGCGACCGCTGATGATCGCCACGGAATAATGCTCGGTTAATCGTCTGATTACCTTCCTGATCCTATCGGGAAGCATTGCCTTCTTTGGATCTTCGACAATGGGTGTTAGCGTACCGTCATAATCAAGGAAGATCGCAGGGGTTTCTTCACGTAGTCGTTCAACGATTTCGTCCTCCTTGTCAAGAGCCGATGGTAATTTATCAAGAGTCTTTTCAGCCTCTGCCGACATTCGAGAGTCGACTCGGGGAACTTCCACCTCAGAAAGCTCCTGCACTACGATATCTGCCCCTCGTTCTCTCAGGTCATCGGCCTGGTTGGCCCGGTCCACTCCTATAACCATTTTGAACTTTCCACGCTGCCCAGCCTCGACCCCAGCAAGAGAGTCCTCCACGATCGCCGCCTGCTCAGGCTTTACTTCGAGCCTCTTTGCCGCCTCCAGAAATATTGCGGGGTCTGGTTTACCCTTGAGTTGAAGTTCCGTGGAGTCAACCCCATCCACCTTGATGTTGAACAGACCTTGGACGCCAGCAGCTTTCAGGACCGCTTCAGCGTTGCGGCTTGCTGATATCACTGCTGTGCGGACACCGTTTGACTGCAGTTGCCTTACAAGCTTAACGGAGGATTCGTAGATATCTGCGCCCTGGCTTTCTAGACGCTCGAGGAAATACTGGTTCTTTCGATTTCCAAGTCCGCATATGGTCTCTCGATCCGGCTCGTCCTCTGGATTTCCGTATGGAAGCGAAATACCACGAGACTCCAGGAAGCTCTTGACCCCATCGTATCGTGGCTTGCCGTCAACGTATCGATGATAATCTGTATCGGCATCAAAGGGCTGGAACTGCTGTCCATGTTGTTTGGCACGCTTCTTGAGGTATTCGTCGAACATCTGCTTCCAGGCCGCGGCATGAACAGCGGCGGTGTTGGTTATCACACCGTCCATATCGAAAATCACAGCATTGATGTCACTCAGATCCAGTTGTCTTTTCCTCATCGTTGCTTTCACTCCTTTCTTGGATTCCATCGTTTCAACATTATAGACAAGAAAATGGGAATTACAACCGCCGTAGTAAGTGACATCAATACCATGCTGGAGAAAACCTCTCCAGGTGCCGCCCACCAGCCAAGGCCGCAATGACAAAGCCTAACCAGATGATACTGGCTCGCTCGCCCAAAGCAGTCGTCCACTAGAACAGTTAAGCTGTCGCCTGAGTCCCGATAGATTGCTCTCTAGTCCGACTCGGAAGAGAACGAAAACGATGCCGACTTCGGACAGAAAAACGAAGATACGCCGAAATTCCTCTGTAAGGAATCCAATATTTGAGTCAACCATACGAATGATAATTCCCAAGACGATGAATCCTGCCAGAGAAGGCATGGATGTACGTCTGAGCCCGCCCGTACGAGGATAGTCATCATGATGATGATTCCTAAGCTTAGTATTAGTAAGGAAGCACCACTCTGCATTTCAAACGTCCAGCCAGTCGCCTCATTGACCCTAACAGATTTGGATGGTCATGGCCGATACTAAGCAACTACATTCTGACATTCTCCTTTAGCAAAAGAGAGAATATTCTGTACACTGGTGTCCAGAAGTCTTTCCATAGCCTCTCGGGTATTGAAAGCATTGTGAGGTGTGACAAGAACATTAGGTTGATGAGTCAGCATATGCTCAGCAAATAGGGTCTGAACATCGTGTTCCTCCGCGAAGATCGAACGCAGCAGCTCTGCCTCCTCTCGAATTGCGGGTTCCTCTGGCAGTACGTCCAGGCCGGCAGCAGCGATTTTGTTGTTGGCTAACGCCTTCAACAATGCCCGGATATCCACTACGTCGCCACGGGCTGTATTTATCAAAACACTGCCATCTTTCATCTTGGAGAATTCTGATTTGGATATCAGATGTCGGGTCTTAACGCCGCCGGGGACATGAAAGGTCAATATGTCTGCCGAAGACAGCAGTTCATCCATGTCCACATAGCTAAAACCAAGCGAGGATGCCGTTTGGTTATCTGGCTTCACGTCAAATGCGAGCACGTTCATGTAGAATCCCCTGGCGATTTTGATAACGCTTTTGCCGATATTCCCTGTACCGATGACCCCCATAGTCTTACCGTGAAGATCAAAGCCCTGCAGGCCTTTCCGAGAGAAACTACCTGTTCTGGTTTTCTCGACAGCTTTTACAATACTATGGCTTATTGCCAACAGCAGAGCGAAGACATGCTCAGCTACTGTCTCATCAGCATAAGTGGGAACATTGCAGACAGTAATGTCATGCTTCTTGCAGTACTCAATGTCGATATGATCGAAACCAGTGGAACGGGTAGCCACCAGCTTCAAGTTCCGAAACTGCTGAAGCGACCTGGCGCTCAGATCAGAATAGACAAATGTCGAAATGGCCTCCGCATCCAGAAAATCCTGTCCTACCCGGTGATTGAGGGGTTCACTCGTCAATAGTAAGTCATGCTCGTCTCTTATCCTGTCGAATACCTCGCGTTCCCAATCCTCTAGTTCGAAGCCGACAATTTTCATTCTTCCTCTCCCTTCATTAAAACGATTGTGAACTGGCTGTTCGATAAGATCCTTCTGAGGATCAGCCCCCAGTTCCTGCACCGCTTCGTCGATTGAGACTTCCTCGAGTCGAGTGCTATCTTTCTTTGGCACGAACTAGCTCTCCTTTCGCTCGGCTTTTGCAACTACTTCAATAACTTGCAGGACGCTGTCCGGGTTTACGGAGATTGAGTCGATGCCTGCCTGTACCAGGAAGGCAGCGAATTCCGGATGATCACTGGGGGCCTGCCCGCATAGACCTACCTTCCGATTCTTCTTGTGGGCCGAGGCAATCAAGGCAGAAATAGAATTCTTCACTGCCTTGTGCTGCTCGTCGAACAGATAGGACAGCTCCATCGAATCCCGGTCCACACCAAGAACCAACTGAGTGAGATCATTGGACCCGATAGAGAATCCATCGAAATATCCGGAGAAATCTTCAGCCAGAATTATGTTTGACGGTATCTCGGCCATAACATAGACTTGAAGACCCTTTTTCTTTCTTTCGAGACCATTGCTCGCTAATACCTCCAGAATATTACTGGCCTCCTCTGGCGTGCGGCAGAAAGGAATCATGACCACGACGTTATCCAAACCCATGACATCGCGCACTCGCCTTATGGCCCGACACTCAAGGGCAAAGCCTTCCCGATAGTGCTTGCTGTAGTAACGGGAGGCACCACGGAAGCCCAGCATAGGATTTTCCTCGTCAGTTTCAAACTGCTTTCCACCGATGAGATTGGCATATTCGTTGGTCTTGAAGTCGCTCATCCGTACGATGACCGGATTTGGGTACTGAGAAGCGGCAATCTTAGCAATTCCCTGGGACAGGTGGTCTACAAAATAGGCGGTTTTGTCCTCATATCCCTCCGTCAGGTCTCGTATCTTCTGCTTTACTTTGTTGTCCTTAAGGTCGTTGTAATGAACAAGGGCCATGGGGTGAATCTTGATGATGTTATTAATAATGAACTCCATGCGTGCCAGGCCGATACCTTTGCAGGGAAGGCGCCACCATCGAAAGGCGGGCGCCGGACTCGAGATGTTCATCATTATTTCAGTCTGCGTCTCTGCGATGTTCTCCAAGCTTACGTCGGAGACTTCAAAATCCAGAATTCCATCATAGACGTACCCCTCATCGCCTTCGGCACAGGAGATCGTAATCTCTTGCTTATCCTTAAGCAGTTCCGTACCTTTCCCGGTGCCCACCACCGCCGCGATCCCCAGTTCCCGGCTAACTATGGCGGCATGGGATGTCCTGCCTCCGAGGTCGGTTACAATTCCCGTAGCACGTTTCATGATGGGTACCCAGTCCGGGTCTGTCATACCGGTAACTAAAATCGAGCCATCCTGGAACTCGTCTATATCGTCCGCACTCTTTATAACCTGCGCTTTGCCAGCAGCAATGGCTTGACCTATACTCAATCCAGTCAAAAGGCGGGCGCCTCGCTGTTTGAGACGGTAGGTCTTGAGCGAAGCCGCTTCCTTCTGGGATTGGACCGTTTCGGGTCGAGCCTGCACGATGAATAGCCGCTCAGTCTCTCCGTCCTTAGCCCATTCCATGTCCATAGGTTTGCCGTAATGCTTTTCGATATCACTAGCCCACTGAGCAAGCCTCAGGATCTCGTCGTCGGTCAGCGCAAAAGTGCGCCGTTCCTTTTGTGACGTGTCGATTGTCTTCGTAGTCTTGGTGCCACCTGTCGCGTACAGTATCTTCCTCGACTTCTGGCCCAGTACTTTGCCGATAATGGGTTTGAATTCATCCTTACCCAGCAATGGTTTGTAAATCGTATATTCGTCAGGCGTGACCGAGCCCTGCACAACACCTTCTCCCAGTCCCCAAGCAGCATTTATGACCACAACATCCTCAAAGCCACTCTCGGGGTCCAGAGAGAAAATGACTCCAGCACTTGCTTTGTCCGAGCGCACCATCTTCTGCACCCCTACAGAGAGCGCAACCTCCATATGGTCAAAGCCTTTTTCCTTGCGATAGCTAATGGCCCGGTCGGTGAACAAAGAAGCATAGCACCGCTTGCAGGCGTCCAGCACCTGTCTGTGTCCCGTGACGTTCAGGAAGGTCTCCTGCTGGCCAGCGAAACTGGCCTCAGACAAGTCCTCCGCAGTGGCGCTGCTCCTCACCGCCACTGCGACACTATCGGTGCTGTATTGCCGACACAGTTCACGATAACTATCTCTGATTGCTTCAGCGACCTCCTCAGGAAAATCGGCATCCGTTATTAGCCTCCGAATTGATTGTCCCACTTTGTTCAGTGGCTTACGTTGATTATCCAGCTCACCAAGCAATGACGTGATCTTCTCTCTCAAGCCGTCCTTCTTGTCCAGAAAGGCCCAATAGGCGCTGGCCGTGGTAGCAAATCCGTCTGGCACCTCGATACCCTTCTCCTTCAGCCTGCCGATCATCTCGCCGAGAGAAGCGTTCTTGCCGCCAACAATAGCTACGTCGCCGGCATCCAAGTCTTTGAACCACCGTATATAATCCGAATCCTTACTCATTTAACCTCCTCCTTTTCAATCAGCAAATTTCGTTCCAGCAATACCCTCTCTATCTCATTACGTAGATGCTCGATGGATTTGTCATTGTTCAAGGACTAATCTGCCCGCTTAATAGCCTGACTGATTTTAAATAGACTTTGTTCAGCCCTGTCTTGTTCCAAAAATTCATCATAAGTTTGCGGATACCTAGCCTCTGCACGCTTGCGTGTACGCTCATACCAAATGCGCGGGTCGCTGACGAAAATATGGAAGAGAATGAAATCAAAGCCGAACTTGTCCTTGAGGTAACTGACATCCTCCGGAATTCTAACGCCCGCTATGCCTGCGGTTTGCCATGCGCTTTGTTCGATCCTTTCTACAGTCAAACGCATGAAGTAGTCCCCGCCGAACCTATTAATTCGCTCCGCCGAAATCCGATGCAGAGTCTCTCTTTCTGGTGACACCCCGTTTTCCCAAGTCATCTTCCTCACTACATCCCCAACCGATACGTATGGTAGTCGTATTTATGTTGCAGATACTTGACCACCTCATCTTTACCAGAGCCGTTGAGGCCTATGGCGCCTAATATTCTCATTGCATCCTCGCCTTGCACTCACTTTGTCACGGCTGGCATTTGGGGCAGAAGTAAGCACTGCGTCCTGAGATCTTGGTTGTTTCTATCTGGCCGTGGCAAATAGGACATCTGCCGCCCTTCTCGCGGTGAGGAAGTAGATAGGTTTCGGGCATTCTTTCTGGGTCAGCCTTGCTATCTGTGGCTGTCTTAAGCACTTCCTTCATTGCCCGAAAAAGCCTGTCCAGCTCTTGATTGCCCATCTGATTTGCCCTTACCTTGGGGTTCAGTCTTGCCTGGAAAAGTATTTCGTCCGAATATATATTGCCGATTCCAGCTATCCGCGCCTGGTCCATGAGGGCCGACTTGAGGCTGCTTGTCGTTTCTTTCAATGTCTTCTTGAAAGCCTCTGCATTGAAATTCTCATCCAGCGCGTCAGGCCCCAAGCCCTGCTGCTTGATGAAGTCATCGATGTCCCGCGCCACGAAGATTTTGCCTAGCTTGCGCTGCAAAATGAAAGCTAACTGGTAACCGTTGTCAAAATCGAATAGAACACGGGTGTGCTTGGGGGCTATTTTACTATCCTTGAAATAGCTGAAATACCCGGTCATCCCGAAGTGAAAGACCAGCCAGTCGTCATCACTCAATCTGGCGAAAAGATACTTGCCGTGGCGGCCGGTGGACACAAATTGGTGTCCCTTTGTTTGCGACTGGAGCTCCTCTGGGGAGATATCGGCCAGGATTTCGGGGGCACTCACTCCTACACTTTCAACGGTTTGGTGGAGAGCACTCCTATCTAGATACTGTCGAAATACCTCTACATCCGGCAACTCAGGCATAGTCTATTTCCTCCGTCCAACACTCTTCCTGCCTTACTTGTCCCCCAGTAGCTCCTGTAGCTTTAGGGCATTCTGAGCCGCGTAACCTTTCTCATCATTGTCGAAGTAACAGAATATCTCTTTCCCTTCATCAACCCATGATGAAAATGCCTCTGCCCAACCTGTCAGCGTTCCGTTATCGTATTTACCCTGGTAAGCACCATCTGGACCGTGTAGCCGCACATAGATGAAATCACTGGTTACCGAGCGGGGAGATTCCCTGCCCTCAAAGTCATATATGCAGAATGCAGCGCCTCTCTTGCGCAATGTCTCCTCGGTCTGGTGTCCAAACCAGCTTTGATCGCGAAATTCAAAGGCATATCTGTAGCCCTCTGGCAAGGACTCCAGGAAGCTACTTAGCCTCTCGGTGTTCACTTTCCACCGCGGTGGTAACTGAAAGAGGATTGGCCCTAACTTATCTCCCAGCACCTCTATCCTGCCAACAAGTGTGGATATCGGCTCATCAGGGTCTTTCAGTTTCTTCATATGGGTTATATATCGACTGGCTTTTACTGAGAACAGGAAACCGTCCGGCACCGAATCCCGCCACCGGACAAACGTCTGCCTCCCTGGAAGCTGATAGAACGTATTATTGATCTCGGCCGTAGCGAAGTACTTGACGTAATGTTCAAGGAGCCGCCCATTGGCCAAACCTTCTGGGTAGAACGTTCCTTTCCAGTGCAGGTAATGCCACCCGGATGTCCCGATATGGTATGGCGTCGACCCGTTCATTGTTTCGCTTCTCTGTTACTGTTGTGCAACAAGCTCCTCGAAGCCTTTTTCTTCGATGATTCTGACATCGTGTTCCTTCGCTTCATTTAGCTTGCTGCCCGGCTCGTCACCCACTACTACAAAGTCTGTATTACTACTAACGCTGGAAGCAACTCTACCGCCAAGAGATTCCACCATCTGCTCCGCCTCCGAGCGCGTATGCTTCTCCAACGCGCCCGTAAATACGAAGGTCTTACCCTCCAGAGGCAATTTGCCCTTGCGTTCGGGCATTTGTTCAATTTCCACACCGGCTTCAAACAACCGCTTCAGTACTTCTTCGTTCTGCTCCTCCGCAAAGAATTCCTCCACGCTTGCGGCTATCTCTGGACCAACCTCTCGTATCTTCTGTATCTGTTCTCGATCAGCCTGCTTCAATGCGTCGAAACTGCGAAAATTTCTGGCCAACACCTGGGCCATGTGCTCGCCCACGTGACGTATGCCGAGAGCATAGAGGAATCGATCCAGCCTGGCTTTCTTAGTTGCTTGAATGGCATCGCGAAGCTGGGTAGCTGATTTCCCGGCAAAGCCTTCCAACTTCGAAATATCCTCCACAGAGAGCTTGTAAAGATCGGCGATGTCCGACACGAGGCCTGTGTCCACCAGTTGTTTGGCTGTCTTCTCGCTCAAGCCTTCAATGTTGAGGGCCTGCCGGGAAGCGTAGTGAACAATGCGGCCGATTAGCTGAGATGAGCAGGAAAGGCCGGCAGGACAGAAGTGATAGGCTCTTTCTCGCGTTACGTCGCTGCCACATGCCGGGCATTTCTCCGGCATGCTGAACTCTTCTCTCCTTTTCTTACCAGGTTCCTCCACCCTTTCTACCACCTCCGGTATAACGTCGCCTGCTCTGGCTACCCGGACCTTGTCACCGACACGAAGATCTTTTCTGTGTATCTCACCCTCGTTATGCAGTGTGGCACGGCTGATGGTAACGCCCCCCACGTCCACCGGCTCGAGCAGGGCTACCGGCGTCAATTTGCCCGTTCTGCCTACCTGCACCACGATATCCTGTATCCGGGAGATTTCTTGTTTTGCCGGAAATTTCCAGGCTATTGCCCACCGCGGACTGCGCTGCCGCGTCCCCATCTTCTCCCTGAGTCGCAGGTCATCAAGTTTTATCACCAGACCATCTACTTCGTATTCCAACTCATCGCGATTGTCCAGCAATTCCCAGTACCGTTCTTTTATCTCTGCAACCGAAGAGCACTCTTGATTGTGAGGATCGGTCTTGAGTCCCCACTTTGAAAACTGCTTCAGCATCTCCCAGTGTGAAACCAGGTCCTCTCCTTCAACGGCAAGGACATCGTAAAAGCGGGCATCGAGCGGACGTCCCGCTACCATCCTGGAATCCAGCTGTCGCAATAAGCCGGCGGTGGCGTTACGCGGATTGGCAAAAGGTTCCTCTCCCTTCTCCACCCGCTCTTTATTGAGCTCGTGAAACCCCTTCTTTAGCATGAACACTTCTGCCCGCACCGCCAGAGAAGACGGCATGCCATTTTGTTCTTGCAGGTGAAGCGGTATAGCGTGGATGGTCTTAAGGTTTTCTGAGATATCCTCGCCAGTTTCGCCGTCGCCCCGGGTGGCGCCATACTTGAAGCCCCCATTTTCATAGAAAACCTCTACCGAGGTGCCATCGAATTTCGGTTCCAGTACGAAGCTCGTCTTCTTCCCGCCTGTGCTCTTCTGTACGAACTTAAGGAAGTCAACCACTTCTTTCTCCTCCAGGGCCGCATGAAGGCTGAGCATGGGAGCCGCATGGCTTACCTTCTTCAGCTTGCTTACCGGCTTTGTTCCCACACGGTGAGTGGGTGAGTCGGATGACTCAAACTCGGGGTAAGCCTCCTCCAACTCCTGAAGACGTTTGAACAACTTATCATACGTAGCGTCAGAGATCTCAGGTTTGTTTTTTACGTAATACAAATAATTGTGATACTCGATTCCTTCCTTGAGAGCTTCGATTTCTTTCCGGGCCTCGCCCTTGCTCATCTGGTCAATGTTTCTGAAATCCGCAGTCGGGTTCTTCTTGAAATCCATGGCTATCCTCTTTATTTATTTCCGATCAGCTTCTTGAGCTCCTTCCAGCTTCTCGTATTGAGCACATTCTCTGATGCAAGCCAGCCGCGGCGGGCTTGGTACACGCCAAATCGCATGAAGTTAAGTTCGTTCACACTGTGAGCATCCGTGGAGACGGCGATCATGATGCCCATTTCCTTGGCCATTTTGGCATAGACCTCTGTAAGATCCAGGCGGTCAGGCTGTGCATTTATTTCCAGAAAACAATTCGTTTCCTTTGCCGCTTTCATCAATCGTTCCATATCCAATGCATAGGGTTCACGCTCACCAATCATCCTGCCTGTAGGATGAGCCAGAATGGTGAAATAAGGATTGTCTATGCCCTTGACGATACGCTCCGTCTGCTTGTCCGCCGGGAGGTTGAATTTGTAATGGATGGCACAAACAACCAGGTCCAGTTTCTTCAGAATATGGTGGGGTAAATCCAGCGAGCCGTCCTCCAGGATATCTACCTCAATGCCTTTGAGCAGGACGATACCGTCTAGCTTCTCATTAAGACGGTCTATTTCCTCTATCTGTTCCCCAAGGCGCCTGGCATCAAGGCCTTTGGCTACGGTTACATGCTTCGAGTGTTCGGTTATGGCCAGGTATTCATACCCCTTTTCCCTGGCGGCCTTTGCCATCTCTTCAAGGCTGGAGCGGCCATCAGTTGCTTCAGTATGACTGTGAAGATCCCCGCGGATATCCTCAAGCGTAACGAGTTCAGGCAGTTTCCCTTTCTGAGCTGCCTCGATTTCTCCATTGTTTTCCCGCAGCTCAGGCTCGATGTATGGAAGGTCAACATGGCTATATACCTCGTCTTCTGTACTTCCCGCAATCCTTTTGTCATGACGGAATACACCGTATTCGTTTATTTTGAGCCCTCGCTTGACCCCCATCTTTCGGATGGCAATATTGTGGGGTTGGGAGCCCGTGAAGTAGTGTAAGGCTGCTCCATAACTTGCCTCAGGCACAGCCCGCAGGTCGACATGTACCCCAAAGCGGAGTACTACGGTAGAGCGAGTTTCTCCTTTGGAAACAACTCGCTCGACGTCTTCATATTCCACAAACGGCTTCATGACATCGGTCTGCTTTTTGTGAGTCACGAGTATATCCAGATCACCGACCGTCTCCTTTTTCCGACGATAGCTCCCAGCTGCCTCCACACGTTTGACACCATCCAGACCGCTCAGATAGTCCAGGAG
>JBKHJJ010000145.1:0-2835 GCA_046538185.1 Dehalococcoidia bacterium | reverse complement strand
AGGAAGAGGTGCTCGCCGTTGCCTGACATTTACACACTTTTTGACAAGACCTCTTGGTATTTCCACTAGGTCCAACCGCTTCTATCACCACCGTTTCTTTAGGTTTACCAATAGCCAAGACAAGCAGTATCTCATATCGTGGCGGTATTTCTAAAGCTTTACGAAGTCCTTCCTCCTCTATTGAGGCAATAATACAGCCACCCAAACCCTTCTCGGTTGCCCCCAGCATGATGCTTTGAGCGGCTATTCCGTGGTCGCAGCCAAAAGACCGTCCTATCTCTTTATCCCCCAGAATAACGATATACGCTGATGGTCTTTCCCCATCGCAGGGACCGGACCAATCTGTTAGATACCCAGCCCAGGCCAGATGTGGGAATATCAGCGAATTTCTCTGATGCTCGCACGAAAGGATATATTTAAGCGGTTGGGCATTTCTTGCCGATGGTGAGAGTCTGGCAAGGTCAACAAGTTCCCTCAGGGTTTCAAGCTTTATGTCAACTTCTTGGTAAAACCGCCGATAGCTTCTATTACGTAGTGTTAAATCCTGTATCATTTCGAACCCTCCTTTTTCTATTATTGCAAACTCCCACCTGTCGGTATTGTGGCAATCCCATGCCCACCACGAGATTGCTTTGGCATTATTGTGCCTCGTAATGATAAGTGGAATTTCATTGCAGAGCCCAATGATAGCATTTCCAGATTTGGTTGGCTAAATCTCTATCACTACATCTATGCAGCTTTTTACCGGATGCGTCTGAGATTCCTCCAGAATCTCAGAAAATTTCTTGAGTATGAAGGCTATTCTTTGATATTATAGTAGCTAAGTTGTTGGAAACCATGGCTTTTCACTCAGCTTCTTTTAGCATTCAAGTTTATCCAACGTAATCCAAGACTGAGTTTGCTGGCATGATTCGAAGAATTACTTCTGTGGTTATTAGCTGTCTCTTGCTCATAGGGTTAACTCTAGCAGGTTGTGTCACTGAGGGTGACAATGTAGCCACCCTCACCCTCACTATCTCCAGCACGATTGGAGGATCAGTAATCACACCCGGTGAGGGAACTTTTCCCTACGATATCGGCACGGTGGTTGACCTTGTGGCAGAAGCCGAGGCAGGTTACCAGTTTGTCAACTGGAGCGACAATGTGGACACCATCGCCGATATCAACGCTGCTTCTACTACCATAATCATGAACGACAACTACTCTATAGGGGCTGAATTTGCGGCGATTCCGCCCGTCCGATACAATCTGACCATCTCCAGCACAAGTGGTGGCTCGGTCACCGTACCCGGCGAAGCGATGTTCACCTACAACGAAGGAACGCTGGTCGACCTGGTGGCGACACCGGATGCTGGCTATCAGTTTGTTGCCTGGACTGGCGATGTTGGCACCATTGAATATGTCGATGCGGCTCAAACCACCATCACCATGCTTGGCAGCTATTCAATCGCTGCGAATTTTGAGAGAATCCCGACCCCAATGGTCACCGGAGGCTACGGTCACACGGTGGGGCTTAAGTCAGACGGCACCGTGGTTGCCGTGGGATATAATTCCTACGGGCAGTGTAATGTCGGCGAGTGGATGGACATCGTCCAGGTTGATGGAGGCTATGAGCACACGGTGGGGCTTAAGTCCGACGGCACCGTGGTCGCCGTGGGAGACAACACCTACAGGCAATGCAACGTTGGCAACTGGACAAACATCACCCAGGTCGTTGCAGGCAGACAGCATACGGTGGGGCTTAAATCCGACGGCGCCGTGGTCGCCGTGGGAGACAACGAGTACGGGCAGTGCAATGTGAGCGGCTGGACGGACATCATCCAGGTCGCCGCAGGTGCCAACGCATGGCACACGGTGGGGCTTAAGTCCGACGGCACCGTTGTTGCAGTAGGAGGAAATTGGGCCGGGCAATGCGATGTCGGAGGCTGGACGGACATCATCCAGGTCGCTGCAGGCGGTCATCACACGGTGGGGCTCAAAGCCGACGGAACGGTGGTCGCCGTGGGAAGGAACAACTATGGAGAGATCGATGTCAGTGGCTGGACAGGTATCATCCAGGTCGCTGGAGGCTGCCAGCTTACGATAGCCCTTAAATCCGACGGCACCGTCATCACAGCGGGATGGAACGACTACGATCAGCGTAATGTAGGTAGTTGGACAGGTATCATCCAGGTCGCTGCAGGCATGACACACACGCTGGGGCTTAAGTCCGATGGCAGCGTGGTCACCGCGGGAAGCAAAGGCTCTGGGCAGCGCGATGTCAGTGAATGGATGCTAAATTGAACTTACCATTATGAGTAAAATGCGTTTGTATTATTACTGTGGACATGCACAAGTAGCGTGGCAATCTCCCATTATAACGCAGCGCCTTATTGCTTCAGGCTTCAGGCTTCCGCCTTTCGCAATGATAATAAGAAAGAGCCTTCCCTTACCGGGCAGATGACCCTAGTGGACTTGCTAGCACTGGTCGAGGGTAGAGCAGGGACAAACTGCGCTACTGTACTTCACCAAGCTCAAAGTTGCTTCCGTGTCACGATTCCTGTAGAAACCGATACTCCAGTCAGTTTTTCCTTCACGTAGCTATTCTCAAGACTCCTGCCCCATGCATTTTCCCTTCCCGAAGCAGAATTAAAGCTTCGTTTGCCTCTTCCAATTTGAATTCCTGGGTTTCCGGGACAATGGGAATTTCAGCAGCCAGGGGAAGAAATTCTTGAGCATCCTTTCGGGTTACATTAGCCACGCTTTTGACTTCCTTCTCATACCAGAGGTGCTCGGTGTAGTCTAATTCGGGAACAGGCGTCGTCTTGCGAATGGCATTTACGACCACCCTTCCCC
>JBKHJJ010000144.1:0-2861 GCA_046538185.1 Dehalococcoidia bacterium | reverse complement strand
ATAGCTAAGAGCGACTTCTTGCGCGCGATTGTCAGGGAGGCACTCATCGATCCGATGGTAAAGGTACTGCAATGGTCGCAGAACCTGTGGATGGGCTGACAGACCGTAGCTCAAGTCCCGGCATTCTACGACAGAGCGTCCTGTAATGGCGTAGGACTCCCACAGCGATCTCGAGTTTCGCTCGACTGCTAGTGCGCCGTATACGTTTCTTGCCTAGAAATATGCTTTGCCCAGAGCCAAAACACGACCATACGTGATCACAGGGATGGACAATTACCAAGCGATGGATTTTCTGTAACATTTTGGCCATCCCTTCGTTATGAGGAGTAGATGGGTGTACCATAATCACTCAGAAAGACAGGCACCAGATGAGGTTATCCTGGTCCAGAGAGCGGTCGGGCATGATGCCGACGCTTTCGGAAAGCTATATGACATGCATATTGACAGGGTATACAGGCACATCTACTACCGGGTAGGCAATCAAACGGACGCCGAGGACCTGACTCAGCAGACGTTCCTGAAGGCCTGGCAGGCAATTGCTAGATATAAGAAAACGGCAAGTCCGTTTGTCGCCTGGTTGATGACCATCAGTCATAACCTGGTGGTAGATTTCTACCGCACCAGAAAAGACAAGGCTTATATCGAGGCTGAGGTGCTGGCGAACTACTCGACATCAAGCCCGGAACAGGCAGCCGAAGTCAGCTATAAGCAACAGCGTCTAAGGAGGGCAATTCTGCAACTAAGCGCCGATGAGCAACAAGTGGTCATACTGCGCCTTATGGAGGGTTTTGAATTTGCTGAAATCGCCTCGCTTCTGAAGAAGAAAGAGGGAAATATCAGGGTTATCCTGCACCGGGCATTAGTTAAACTCCGTAATATCCTGAAAAGGGAGGGGGACCTTGTTCAAGAAATCTAAAGATATATTCGTCGATCATGTCAAGGACATCGAGAGAGGCAAGTGCAGCGTCGAGGATTGCCTGGACAGGTATCCGTCCGTGCGTGAGCAACTAGAACCCCTACTAAGGACTGCACTTGAAATTCGTAAAAGGAGAGGAAACGGATTTGGAAAGATTTGAGGACATTCTCATCCAGTGTATTGATGACGTCAAGACGGGCAGGGGCAGCGTAGAGGACTGTCTGGAGCGATATCCAGCTCTCCGCCAGCAATTGGAACCGCTGCTGAGGATCGCCCTTGAGGTCCCTAGAACGCCGGCTGTAGAACCTTCTCCTGCTTTCAAGATAAGGGCTCGAGTCTGGCTCATGGACCGGATTCATAGCAGGCAGGCTGTAACAAAACGGCCATTGGTTCGTTATAACAGGCAAATGAAGCCAGCACCGCTGAGAAGGAGGTTTAGCATGGTAGGTATAATTCTAGCAATAGTATTGACTCTCTCTGCTGCAGCCGGTGGCACTGCCTACGCTTCACAGGACAGCCTGCCCGGGGACACGCTCTACGCAGTAAAGCTCGGTACCGAGCAGATGAGGATGATGTTACCCGGAAACGAGATTGTCAAGGCGGAACGGGCCTTGAGCTTTGCCGAACGGAGAGTGGGTGAAATGCAAGCATTGGCTGAAAACGGGCTCCCCCAGCATATGGGTACGGCTGTAGAAGGATATGATGACATTCTGAACACCACATTAGCCAGGGTAGACCGGGCACAGAATAGGGGCATGGCCATAGGAAACGTAACCGCATTGGTCGCTAACGCTACGGCAAACCATCTCTCGGTACTGGATTCGGTATACGACATCGTGTCACCCGACGCGAAGCAAGCTATAGCACACGCCAGAAACGTATCACAGACGGGGTATTTCCATGCCATGGCAGCTCTAGCGCAGAACCACACAGTAAAGGCCGCTGAGATCAACATAGCTGCCATGGAAGGAAGGTTGAACAGAATCAGGGCCAAGCATGGGGACGCAGCAGCGGTAAGGAACGCCATGCAACAGTTTGAGGCGATGGCCGAGTTCAATGAAGAGATTTCCCGAATTGCCCAGGAGATAGGCCTGAACGCAACCAAGGTAGAAGAACTTGTGGCCGTGGCGACCTCCATACACCTAAAGGTACTGGCAGACGTCTACGAAAAGGTACCAGCAGAAGCCCAGCCTGCAATAGAAAAGGCGATGGCTAATTTGCAGATGCGTCATCAAAGGAGAGTCGAGAAATTAGAGCAATGGGGTATTGAAGGTCCTCCATCTCCGGCCATACCGGAATGGGTCCGACAACGAATAGAGGCAAGAATACGGCAACAACAACAGTTGGGGCCAGACGAACAAACGTTCTCCCCGTCAGGTGTGTTCGGTGACGTGCCGTCAGCGGTGCCCTGACACCACGACAGGCCCGCAATGAATTACCCCTGACGTTTTGCTAAATTTTACGTTATACAAAGTGTCCAAGCCGAATACTGACAGAAAAGGATAAGACCGCCATGATGAACGTAATGCCACGAGTCTTTACTTATGGCTTTGCGCCAAACCAAAATTACAGTATTGAAGTAACAAGGAGGATAAACATGAAGAAGATCCTATTTTCACTGGCGATTATTCTAGCGGTGCTAACTGCATCGGGACCAGGTTGCGGAGAAACATCATCACGAACAGGGACCTTGGCCCTCTATCTTACCGATGCAGCGATAGACGCTGAGAATGTGACAGGCGTCTATATAACCATCAATGAAATCCAGTATCACATAAATGACGTATGGACGACATGTGAGGAATTTGAGGGACCTCAAACCCACAACTTACTTGAGCTAACCAACGGAAATTCTACTTTGCTGGGTGAATTGAAGTTACCTGGCGGGCATTATAACCAAATCCGCTTCATGCTTGACGCTCCAGAAATGGGTCAGGAGCGGTCT
>JBKHJJ010000143.1:0-2967 GCA_046538185.1 Dehalococcoidia bacterium | reverse complement strand
ACGAGACGGAAGAGCGCATTGAAGACCTGATTCCACAGGGCGCAATTGATGCAGCTACTCGTCTGGTGCTCACCAATGCCATATATTTCAATGCCGCCTGGCAGTCCTCCTTTAATGAAGACTTGACCAAAGACGGTGCATTCTACCTTCTTGATGGGGAGCAGGTCACCGTGCCGATGATGAAGCAGACTGAGTCATTCGGCTATACTGAAGGGGAAGGATGCCAGGCCGTTGAGCTACGCTATGATGGAGGCGAACTCTCCATGGTTATCCTCCTGCCCGAACCCGGCAACTTCGAGGATTTTGAAGAAAGCCTGCAAGCGCAGGAGATTGACGATATTATAGATGAGCTGCACAGTGCCCAGGTTACTCTGACGATGCCCAAATTTGAATTCGAGTCGAAGTTCAGCCTGAAGGATACCCTCTCTGAGATGGGCATGCCGGTTGCCTTTTCCGGTGGGGCGGATTTCTCGGGAATGACTGGCGCACCGGATCTATTTATAGATGAAGTGCTACATAAGGCATTTGTCTCGGTGGATGAAGCAGGGACAGAAGCGGCAGCAGCCACGGCTGTGATCATGAAAGAGTCAGCAATGCCAGCACAGCAAGTCGATGTTACTATCGACCGCCCTTTCATCTTTCTCATTCGTGATATCGAGACTGAGGCTGTCCTCTTTCTCGGGCATGTACTGAACCCTGCTGCGTAATAAACGCTTCTTGTATTGCAGATATCTTGGTTTAGTACTCTACCGAATAAACAGAGATCACTTTCGTGGTAGTTGCATGCTGCGTTCATCTTGGCATAGTAGAGTGAACCAAGGAATTAGGGAGTCGGAGTTATACTTCTTAGCTGTGTACGCAAGGAAGACCTTTCCAGGATAAATGCCTAGTAACTTACCGAAAATTTAATAGCTAAAGAATCGGTAAATTGGGCCAACTTCACTAGAGCGTTTCATTTTGCGTTTCATGTGATGTTTCATTATCTTGGCTTTGCTTTTTGTTACGCCATTGCCGCCCAGCTAGGTCAGCGATGAACTTTTGTGAAATCTTTAGCTTCTAAACTTTTCACAAAATCCTCCCCCAATTACTAAGAGTTGACCGCTCTACCCCCACAGCCTCAGCGATTTCGGCAGCTTCGTTCTGCATCTCCAGGCTAGCTCCTGTTTTATCTTGGGTCCAGCCATCGCCCGCACGGTGTGCCGGCGATTTTGGGTGACTATACCTGTCAGCCTCCCCCTCGATCTCCCTCTTCAGCTGATCGCAGGCAGATTCACCAGGGTAAAAGGGCCAAGCAATCGCCCTTAAGGTGGGTGATTTTGGTGGAATTGTGACTCACTCCCGCATCTGAATTGTGACTCACATATCGGTGTATAGTCTTTTGTGGAAGCTGAAGATGAGTCGCAATATGCCGTTCGCTCATACCATAGTCATATCGCAGACTCAGGGCTTCCTCTCTAAGTTTTTGCCGTTCTGCTGCTAGCTACTGCTTATGTGACCTCCAGGCATCTCGGTTATGGCATGGACATACCCATCCGCTCCCCGACTGCCGAGGTCGGGCCAGGTGGGGCCTTTTCATAACCCAGAGGCCCCTAACTGGGCAAGCTGGTGCACTATCCCTTGGTGCCGACACGTCTTTCCAGCTCATACACAGTGTCGTCCCCCTGCTGATGCTCCCTGACCTGAGCATTTGCTAGCTCCGGGAAGAAATCAGCCATCATCTGCCTGACCTCATCCGGGCTGCGGTTTGGGTCAGGGTCGGGGAACTCGCGCCCGTCGTAGACAAAAACCCTTGCCATGCTTACACCTTCTCTCGATTTAGTTTTACCTGAATGGATCCTCTCCCCGGCTCTCTGATGACAACCGTATTGGAGCCCTGCTTCGCCTTTTGGACAGCACGCTGCACCGCACTGCGGTCTATCCGCAGTCGGTGGCAAATCCGGTCAATACCCAACCCCTGTCCTACAAGGCGTGGAACTGTCTGCTCCAGTTTTTCAGCCTGGGTCGGGACCGGCTCTTTCTCCCATCCTTTCCGAAACTCCGCAAGCAGCCTGTAGTCATGTGCCGACGCCTCGCGCCCCTTCATGAGTACGTTCCGTATGGCGCGCTTGACTTTCTGGTCGCTATTTTCGTAGTGAATTGCGGCATCCAGCCACTTGTCCCAGTCCTGGGGCCTGGTATCGGGTACTGTGTCGAGAAGAGTCTTGTCACTATCCTCGCCATCTCTCTCTCGGATAGGTTTGCCAAGGCGTATGACCCTCGCCCACCGCTTGCGCTGCTTGAGCCACACCGAACGGTAAAGCCGGGCCGCCGTATAAGGGGTACTCGGGGTCAAGGGCCGGCCCCTTTCCCTGTACTTCTCAGCAACCTCCGCCAGGTGGATGATCGCGTCCTGTATAAAGTCTTCTTGGTTAGCTTTGCCCGCTATAGTCCGGGCATACTTCTTCGCCGCCTTTGCCCAGGTATACCAGGGCTCCTCCAGCGTCTCGTACGATAAGGGTGCGCCATCACGGGACATATCTGGCTTATGATGCCCGTCCCCGCCCGCCAACTCATCCTGGTGGTATACAAAGCCTGTCGCCATGCTAACACTTCCTCTCTGTCATTCCAGGGATATCAAATGCTCAGGGTCTCCGTCTTTGGCCCCCTGTCTTTTATCTTTCTGAGGAACTCGTCCTGCTTGCGCTTGGAGACCCTGGAAAAGCCCTTCCTCTCTCTTGCCCTTTGGAATACCGCCATGTACTTGCGGCTGGTGATGACAACCACCACCTGCCCTCTTGTAGTAAGCCTTTGGATGTTTACCCCTGGCTCCCGCACCAGGGAATCTACCCAGCCGAAATTGCCCATTTACACCTCTCCTGATAAAAAGTGAGGGCGGAGACATCTCCGCCCTCTGGGTCATCGGTGCGCATAGGAGATAAAAAAATAAGGGGGCCACCTGCATACGACCCCCTATAAAAAGACACACCT
>JBKHJJ010000142.1:0-2984 GCA_046538185.1 Dehalococcoidia bacterium | reverse complement strand
GCGCCAGCGTAAGGGCCTGGAACAACACTGTTGCTGCTTGCCGCTCTTCAGGGCTAAGGTAAACATTGCGACTGCTCATTGCTAGACCATCGCTCTCTCTTACGGTGGGTACGACCACGATTTCCAGCCCCATGTTCAGGTCACTGACCATCCTCTTGATGACCATCACCTGCTGGGCATCTTTTTGCCCGAAGTAGGCCCTGGACGGCCGAACAATGTTGAAGAGCTTTGCCACGACGGTGGCCACGCCCCTGAAATGCCCCGGCCGGGACGCGCCCTCAAGCCGCTCGGTTATCTTCTCTACATCAATCCAGCTGCTGAAGTCGGGTGGATACATCTCAGCATCGGAGGGGACAAAGACGATATCCGTTCCCTCTCTGCGCAGAAGGTCCAGGTCCTGGTCCAGGTCGCGGGGATAGCTGGCAAAGTCCTCCCTGGGGCCGAATTGAGCGGGATTGACGTAGATGCTAGCGATAACGGCAGAATTGTCTATCCGGGCCTGCTTGACCAGAGCCAGATGACCTTGATGAAGATAGCCCATAGTGGGCACAAAGCCAACCGAGCTGTTAATCTGCTCCCTGAGTGTCCTCAGGTCGGGTATAGTCTTTGCTATCTGCATACTCGTAGCGGTCCACCTTTTTCAATAATTTCCCCCTTAAAATAAGGGGGATATAAGAGGGTTATTTCAGTTGCATTTCATGACTCCCCTAACCCCTCTTATCTTGAGAGGGGAACTAAGAACTCGGCCCGGGGGGCAACTCATTATCGAGCCATGCTGCTAGCTTTGGGCCTCCAGCTGTTTGATGATACTCTCATCCATGGCGTAGCTGTGTTCCATAGCGGGGAAGCCGAGAGACCTGACTTCAGACATGTAACTGGCTACCGCGTTGCTGATTTCTCCGGCCAGCCTTGCATATCGTCTGGCATGCTTCGGTACGAAATCTGTGTACAGGCCCAGAATATCGCTGATTACCTGGACCTGCCCGTCACAACCAGGCCCGGCGCCGATGCCGATGGTGGGAATAGTCAATTTCTGAGTGATCAGCTCGGAAAGAGGGGCCGGGGTGCATTCCAGAACGATGGCAAAAGCGCCGGCCTCCTCGAGAATGCTGGCATCGTTGAGGAGCCTTCTGGCTTCCTCCAGCGCCTTACCCCTTACCTTGAACCCGCCCAGCTGATGTATCGACTGGGGAGTAAGCCCGATGTGTCCCATAACCGGGATTCCGCAGTCGACAAGACGTCTGACTTTCTCGGCAACGACCTCGCCGCCCTCCAGCTTGACAGCCTGGGCCCCTCCTTCTTGAATGAAACTTGCAGCGTTGGATAAGGCATCGGAGACGCTGATGTGGTAACTCATGAAGGGCATGTCGCCTATTATGAGGGCCTTCTTAGCACCTCTGACTACGGCCTTAGTATGATGAATCATCTCGTTCATGGTGACCGGGATGGTTGACTCATAACCCAACATCACCATCCCCAGGCTGTCCCCGACCAGTATCAAAGGCACACCGGCCTCATCCACGATTTTGGCCGTCACGTAGTCATATGCCGTGAGCATAGGTATTTTCTCTTTCCTCTGCTTCATATCTTTTATCTCGGTTATGCTAACCCGCATTGCTTTACTCCTTGCCGCCTGTCTATCTAGCTTCGTCAGCGAAGAGGAACTACAGGCAGAGGCTCGACGATTCTATTCCGGCTATCCAAACGAACCATGCTCGGCGTCATGCTGATTGCCTCGTCATCTGGGAGCTGACAGTAAGAGAGGATGATGACTATGTCACCTTTTGCTACCAGTCTTGCAGCAGCACCGTTGATGCCGATAATTCCCGAATTCGCCTCCCCTTCGATAGCGTAGGTGCTTAACCTGGCCCCGTTATTGATGTTCAGCACCTCCACCTTTTCAAAGGGCAAGATGTCGGTGGCCTCCATAAGCGTCCTGTCGATGGTTATGCTGCCCTCATAGTCTAGATCGACTTGAGTGACCCGGGCCCGGTGGATCTTGCTTTTGAGCATGGTTCTCATTTTCTACCTCTCCAAGCGTGAAGTCTCTTTGCTTACTTTCTTTGAGAGTAAGGTCTTCAGCTCCTTTGCTTTCTTTTCATCAATCTTGCCCTTGGCCAGGGCTATAGGAATGGTGTGAAGCGCCAACTCGCTATACATAGGGAGCAGAGAAGGATTTCTGGATTCAAGCGCACTTAAGTGTCTCTGTATGGTGCCCAGATCGCCACGGGCAACCGGTCCGGTAAGGCAACCGGGCAGACCAATATTGCCGATATTGTTTACCGTTCCTTTCAGCAGTGGCAGCAAGGCCCGGGTTGCCTCCTTCGACGATACTCCGAAATTCTGCCACAGGTCCACGGCTAACTTGACCAGGGTCACCAGATAGTTGCAGGCGAAAACGGCTGCCGCGTGATATAGCACTTTGTCGCCCGGCTTCAGTTCCACCCAGCTTCCGTTCAGAAGTGTGGTCAATTCCTTAAGCAGTGATAAGAGGGGCTCCTCGGCTTCCAGAGCAAAGGTAGAGCCGGGCAGGTTTTCCACGGCCTGGTCGACATCGGCAAAAGTCTGCAATGGGTGAAAGGAACCCACAGCAGCGCCGGCCATTCTTGCCGGTTCCAGAATATCCACCGAGTGCGCGCCGCTGCAGTGCACCGCGCTTTGCCCCCCCTGCCACTGACCTTCACCGCATACCTGGCTTATAACATCGTCGGGGGTAGTGATAAAGACCAGGTTAGCAGCGTCGACCACCTCCTGGGCTGTATGGCAGACCCGGCAATCCGGCAGTAGTCCGGCCAGCTTCTGTGCCGAGGACAAAGTCCGACTGGATACAGCCACCACAGGGCATCCCTTCTGAGAGAGCCTTACGGCCAGAGCAGTCCCTGTGGTTCCGGCGCCAATGAAGCCCGTCTTCACCATTTGCTTACATAATCTACGTCATAGCCCCGACATGGCCATAAACTAAAACAACCCTCTCGGTCCAACCG
>JBKHJJ010000025.1:0-13973 GCA_046538185.1 Dehalococcoidia bacterium | reverse complement strand
ATATATGGCCACTCTTCATCCACGGGATGGGGGAAGAGTAGTCTATGTGAAGGGCTCTGTGGAAAAGCTCCTCTCTCTCAGTGAGTATCACTTGAAGGACAACGAAGTTGTGGCGCTGACAGATGATGATATCCAGGCTATTTCCGAGGCCAACACCGCTATGGCCAGAGAGGGGATGAGGGTCATTGCCACTGCCTATCTTGAACTCCCGAGCGATTTTGAAGAGCTCAGAATAGAGGACATAAGAGACAAGCTGATTCTCGTTGGTCTGACCGGGATGGCTGACCCTCCCCGTGAGGAGGCCAAAGAGGCGGTAAGAGCATGCAACGAGGCAGGCATTAAGGTGGTAATGATCACGGGTGATAGTCAGATCACTGCTGAGTCAATTGCGCAACAACTTGAGTTGCCATCGGGTAGAACCGTAATCGGGTCTGAACTGCAGGAGATGAGTGACGAGGAACTATCCGAACAGGTGAACTCTGTTTCAGTTTTCGCTCGCATTGAACCTTTGCACAAATTAAGAATAGTCAATGCGCTCAAGAGCAATGGTCATATCGTAGCCATGACCGGAGATGGTGTCAACGATGCTCCGGCACTTAAAGCAGCTGGCATTGGTGTGGCTATGGGCATCACCGGAACAGATGTGTCGCGTGAAGCCTCTGATATGGTCCTGGCCGATGACAATTTCGCTTCAGTCGTTGCAGCGGTAGAAGAAGGTAGGGCAATCTTCAACCGGTTACGCAATGTTATCTTTTTCTTATTGAGCACGAATCTGGGTGAGTTGCTGGCACTTATTCTGACGATCTCATTTGTAGGAAAGGTGCCACTGTTGGCCGTCCAGATTATCTGGGTTAACCTGGTGACGGACACAGCATCAGCTATTCCCCTCGGGCTTGAGCCGAAGTCTGGCGATGAACTCAAACAATCACCACGCCACCCCAAGGTAGGACTCATCTTTCCTGGCCTGCTCCTCCGGATTGGTTTTTTAGCCCTAATGATGGGGGCGGGTGTATACCTGATTTTCAACTGGGCCCAAGCCAGGGTGGGAGTGGAAGAGGCTCGCACTATTGCCTTCTGTTCCCTGGTCGCCTTCGAGTGGTTCCGTGCTTTTAACGCTCGGGCTGACGAATATACCGTCTTCAAGCTGGGTGTCTTCCGCAATCGTTGGCTGGTTATTGCGATCTTTACAAGCATACTGTTACAGCTAGCTGTAATCTATGTGCCTTTCCTTCAGGTGGCCTTCAGCACGGTACCGTTGGCCATTGATCAGTGGGGAATCGCCATTTTGGCAGGTGGCAGCCTCTTTACCATTGAAGAGGCCCGGAAACTTGTATTTCCTCGTCTCTTTAGTTTAGGAAAATGGAAACCAATCGGGAAAACCACAGGTTAGCTGTAAAGATCATAGTTTGACTGGCGAAGTGGCCTCTTCGCAGTTACTGAAAGTGAAATGTCACAGTTTTGTAACATTTCCTGCTCCGATTTTATGACTATTCGATACTGTTACTTGTACAATAATTAAAAGACGTTTTGATTCGGGACTTGTTATGCCCATGCGCCATACAGAGGGAAGACGAATGGTACTGGTGGTCGATGACCATCCGCGAGCTCTGAGATTCATTGAGCTGGGTTTGAGGTTTCATGGATTTGAGGTTAGCACCGCAAGCTCAGGTGAGGAGGCCCTTGAGTCTGCCAGGTCTAATGAGCCTGATATCATGCTTCTGGACATCATTATGCCGGGAATAGACGGATGTGAGGTGCTCAGACAATTAAGGGGTTTCAGCCAGGTGCCGGTTATTGCCTTTAGTGCGAGTCTTGGCGAACGTGGAAGGGCCATGCAGTCAGGGGCTGATACCTTCATCTCCAAACCATTTGATATGGATGATCTGGTCAAAAGAATCACGACCATTCTGCAATGCTAGGGTTTGCTACGCCTTCTTTTGAGTATAGGAGGGCATAGGCAAACCAGGGCCGGAAGTGGAAATGATTACACTGTCCCTCTCATCGGCAAGCTTCCCGATGAGAGTCAATTTCCTTCAGTAGTACCTCTACTATTTCCGGGATCGCCGATTGCAGCTCTGGAGACAGATCTGTCCCCCAATCTATTTCTTTGGGCTCAATACCGATAATAACAACTTCGCTTGGCTTCTTTCCTTCCATGGCCATGAGTGTTAAGTTCTGTTCTATCCCCAGTTCATGGGCCGAAATTGCTCCCATGTTATCTGTGGACA
This sequence comes from Dehalococcoidia bacterium, assembly GCA_046538185.1. Taxonomy (GTDB): domain Bacteria; phylum Chloroflexota; class Dehalococcoidia; order GIF9; family AB-539-J10; genus RBG-13-51-36. The sequence goes on along the minus strand of JBKHJJ010000025.1, from coordinate 11,745 downwards.
GATCTTGGGGCCGGAAGCGATGGATTGTTCCGGGTTGCCCCCCGGCTTTAGCGGCATCAATGATAATGAGCTTATCTCCAGATCTAATATAGGGGCTTAAGTCCGGTGCTGTCCCGCCGTCCATTATTGTAACGTTTTGAGGTAAGTTGACTTCCTGCAAAGCCCGTATGGCATGGACTCCGACACCTTCATCCTTGAGCAGCAGATTGCCTACCCCAATTACTACGATGTGTGGCGTTGGCTTTTCTACCTCGCTTTCTCGTGGGCTCTGGTTCATTCAAAAAATTCTCTCCATATAACATACTTTGGTAAGTGCAAAAGCATGGCGTTTCTATAGTCCCGCCGCCTCTATTATGGCTGGCACCTTTTTCTCCCAGCCAATAGCCATGATGTGCACTCCCTGGCAAAGATCACTCATCTGCTTGATCATCTCAGCTGCAATCTCTATGCCTGTCTGGGTTTTATCTTCCGCATCGGCCATCTTCTTGATCAGGTCATCAGGCACATATACACCAGCTACATTCTTGTTCATAAACCGCGCCATTCCTGCTGACTTTAGCGGAATTATCCCAGCCAGAACGGGTGTATTAAGTCTTTCTACTCTTTTCATAAACGCAGCGAAATGCTTTGGATCATAAACTGCCTGAGTTTGGAAAAAGCGAGCCCCGGCAGCCACCTTCTTCTCCATCTTCATAATCTGGAGTTCCATGGAGGCCTCTGTGTCCGAGTCTACCTTGACTACTGCTCCGGGGAAAAAGTCCGGCTTGCCCTGAAGTTGGTTGCCAGCCATGTCATAGCCTTCATTCAAACGCTGTATTGTGTAAAGCAGAGTTACGGAATCGAGGTCGTAGACTGCCTTGGCATCCGGGTGGTCTCCGAGAGCAGGTAGGTCTCCTGTAATTGACAGGACATTTCTAATACCCATCACCCAGGCGCTTAACAGGTCGGACTGCAAAGCGATGCGGTTCCGGTCGCGGCAGGTCATCTGGTATATGGGCTCTAGCCTCTTGCGCAGCAGTATGCTTGAGGCAGCCAGCGAGCCAAGCCTCATGACCGAGCTCTGCTGGTCCGTGACATTGGCAGCATCCACCCTTTCTTTTAACAGCTCAGCCGCTTCCTCCATCTCGACAATATCGGTTCCCTTGAGCGGACCGATCTCACAGGTTATGGCAAACTTCCCTGACTCGATCTTCGATTGAAGGCTCACTTTATCTCTCCCCCCTGTCAGACTGTTCCAGTGCATAGCGTGAAGTGGACATCATCTTCGACCTGGGCATCAACTTGCTATGATCCAGAGGGTTGATGAATATCCTGAGCTTATCCAGCTGATTTTTGGCTTTTAGTCGATTGTAAATAAGTTCCCAACCGCATTCGCGATCCGGGGAGAGTTCGCACTTTCCGTTGGTTGCTCCACCACAGGCGCCGCTGATTAAGCTCTTGGTACAAGCAGTAAGGGGACAGATACCCCCCGTATAGTCCAACAGGCACTGACCACATTCCTGGCATCTCTCGCTCCCCCTCCATTCGCCACGGCTTCCTCCCAAATTAATCGTATTGCAGGCCGGATGGCACACTTTACTCACCGAGGCAGCAACCGCCTGTACGCCGATGCCGCAAGTCATCACCAGTAACGAGTCAGCTGCCTCTACTTCCTTCACCTTGCCTCTCAAGCCTGATTTCACGAGAGCCTTTTCACACAGGAAATCGATGACCTTGGTCCCGGTCACATTCTTCCCGGCTTCAGTGAGCTTCTGCTTCATTTCCTCAACCTGTACGGGGCCGCCGCTACCCGAAGACTGGGCACAGCCATTGCAACCCAATATGAAGATATTCTCCTCTCCTTCGAGATACTCCATGATCTCTTCGAATGGCTTTTGCTCTGATAGAATCATCTCTCCTCCTTCAAGGGACTCACACCGCTCTGAATTGGCCCAACTCCCGGCCTTTTGGTGTCACCAGGTGTACTGCGCAGGCCATGCATGGGTCGAAGGCACGGACGATGCGCACGAGCTCGAAGGGGTTGGCCTCGTCCTTTACCTTGGTACCGATAAGAGCTTGCTCGACGGGGCCGTTCTGCCCTTTATCGTCCATCGGCGATATATTCCAAGTCGTGGGCACCACACATTGATAGTTGGCGATCTTCTTGTCTTTTATCTCTATCCAGTGCCCCAGAGCGCCACGGGCAGCATCCGTGAGTCCCATGCCCTCAGCTTCATCGGGTATCGCATATTCGACATAGGTCGGTTCTCCCGGCTTCAGTTGCAGTGCCCACTCTTCAAGCCGGTCAACGATGAACTTGGCTGAGAGTGCCCTTGCCAGGTGGCGGCCCAGGACAGAGAAAAGGACGGACGACGATGCCTTCAGCTTGCCCAGGGACTCATTCACTAGCTCCTGCATGACGGGATCACCTCTGGCATAGGTAACTGCAATTCTGGCAAGCGGACCTACCTCATAGACCTCTCCATCGTAGCGCGGGGCTTTTACCCAGGAGTAAGCTTCTTCCTTTCCGTACTGTGGTTTGGTATCTCCTTGAGAAGGATGCCTTCCCGAAGTACTGTCTTCATACCAGGAGTGTCTGACGCACTCGCTTATTTTGTCAGTGTCCAAGTTACCTGGTTTGAGGTCAGAGGAGACAGTGCCCTGCTTAAACAGCCTTTCCCGCCGGGTGTAATCGGGGCTGTTGCCTTCGAGGTCGAAACTGCCATAGGCCAGCAGGTTCTTGCAGCCGGTACCGATTTCACCATAATCAGGATAGGCACTGGCCACTGCCAGTACATCCGGGATATAGATATTATCGATGAAATCCTGAACGACTTTTATTTTCCAGATGTAGGCCATGATATTGTCAGCAGTAGGAACGCTTGTCACTCCGCCGGGAACAACGCCGACGCTGTGCGGAATCTTGCCGCTGAAGATGCTCACTGCTTCATGGCCGATGCGCCGGATTTCCAGGGCTTTCACGTAGTGGGCGACTGCTTGCTGGTTAAGCTCCGGCGGCAGGCGATAGTCCCCCTCGTAACGAGGAAAGAATGGGCCAGGTTCCCCTCGAGCGAGGAAGTTCTTTACTGAGTTGAGTTGAGAATCATTTCCCTCGTACTGAGCCACATCAGCCACATTTACGAAGTCGAGGGCTGCAAGATGATAGAAATGGAGAATATGATCCTGGGCGATATGGATGCCCTGTATCAGGTTACGCATAATCCGGGCATTGTCTGGTATCTTGTCGGAGATGCCGAAGGCACTGTCCAGACTCAAAGCCGCAGCAATGCCATGGGATTGCGGGCAGACTCCGCAGATCCTCTGTGTTATTACCTGGGCATCCCTGGGGTCCCGGCCCTGCAGGATAATTTCGAATCCGCGAAAAAGGTTTCCGGTAGCTCGTGCATCCTTAACGACGCCGTTCTCAACGGTGGTCTCAATCCTAAGATGCCCCTCAATCCTGGTTACGGGATCAATGACGATCTTCCCCATTACTCGTCCTCCTTGTCGGTCCAGTAAGCGCCTATAGTGGGTAACTCAACATCCACCAACTTCTCATAGAACGGCGATGTCTGGTCGGGAAATTCAGGCTGTGTACAGCCGTTACATGGTGCTCCGGCACCGATGACCCAGTTCGTGCCGTTGTTCCAGCGTCTTAAGGGACAGTCGGCAGAGGTTATCGGCCCCTTGCATCCGAGTTCGTAAAGGCATCCTTCATCGCCAAATTTCTTGGCAAATTTGCCCTCGTCGAAATAGGCGCGGCGAGGACAGTTTTCATGAATAAGTGTGCCAAAAAACGCCTTTGGCCTCAGCAGGTCGTCCAGATCATCTGCTGTAGGCAGCCCGTTCATGATAATACTGGCCACTGTTCCCACAAACCAATCCGGGTGGGGCGGGCAGCCGGGGATATTAATTAACGGCTTCTGAATACCGTTGTCGTCCAGCACCTTCTTCACCGTCTGGGCACCAGTAGGGTTGGGTTTCGCCGCTGGAATGCCACCGAAGGAGGCACAGGTGCCTAAAGCGATAACCGCGAAAGCATCTGTGGCTAGCTCGGTGAGCCTTTGCGACATGGTTACCGGCTTACCGTCTCTTTCACCCACGGCCCCGTATATGGCATCGGTTGCTGTGGGCACTGCCCCATCTACCACCAGCACATATTCTCCCTTTCTCTGGCTGGCGGTATCCTCCATCGCCTCGATGGCTAACTCGCCAGCGGCGGCCATTATTACGGGATGGAACCTGAGATTTATGTGTATTCCCGGAGCTATCTGGTCGATGAGCACATTTTTAATAGTGGGACTGGCCGTATTCAAGAGTGATACGGCGCAGCCGCTGCAGGCCGCCGTTTGTAGATAAACAACTGGAAGTTCCTTAACCATCATGCTGAACTCCTTTCTGATGCACTCGTACTTATCAGCATTGCTTCAGTGTGCTGTTAATTGGTTCAGGTTCATGGATATATTCCCCTGACATTCAGGGCTGTTTCCAGACGGCGAACCGCCAACATGTAAGCTGCGGTTCGCATATCAACATTTTCTTGATCGCTGAGCTCACAAACATCGGTAAACGCTCGTGCAATTATCTTCTCCAGGTACTCATTCACTTCACTCTCATCCCAGAACAAGAACTGCAATCCCTGTACCCATTCAAGATATGAGACTATCACTCCGCCAGTATTGGCTAGAATATCAGGGACTATGAATTTGCCGTTGCCACATAGTATCCTGTCCGCTTCAGGCGTGATTGGCCCATTGGCCCCCTCTATGATTATCCTGGCTCTGACTGAATCGGCATTTGCTTCCACTACCTGGCTTTCAAGCGCTGCAGGTATAAGAACATCACACTGCAAACCCAGGAGCTCGCTGTTGGTTATCGCTTCGCTGTCCTTGAATCCAGATAGTGAACCTGTTTCCTCTTTGTGGATACGCAAACTCTCGAGATCAAGACCCGTTGGATTGTAAACTCCGCCCCTGGAATCGCTTATCGCTATTACCCGGCAGCCTTGTTCAGCTAGCAGTCTGGCGGCTGTTAACCCGACGTTCCCGAACCCCTGTACAACGGCAGTAGCTTGACCAACCTCGAGGTTCAATTGCCTGGCTGCTAACAATGTTGTAAACATGCAGCCGCGTCCGGTAGCCTCGAATCTCCCTTTGCTCCCACCTATATCGGTTGGCTTACCTGTAACAACAGCCGGTACGGAGTAACCTTTACCCATGCTGTATGTATCCATGATCCAGGACATGATTTGAGGGTTGGTGCCAACATCAGGTGCCGGTATATCCGTTTCAGGGCCTATCAGAACGCTGATCTCGGCCGCGTACCGACGGGTCACCCTTTCCAGTTCGCCTGGAGACAGGGTTTTGGGATCGCAGACTACAGCCCCTTTTGCGCCACCGTATGGTATGTTGGCCACTGCGGTCTTCAAGGTCATCAGCGCTGCCAAGGCTCTTACTTCGTCCAGGGTTACGTCAGGGTGGTATCGAATACCCCCTTTGCCAGGTCCTCGAGCGTCATTATGCACTACTCTGAACCCTGTAAATATGTTCACTTTCCCGTCGTCCATTTTTACAGGGAAATGAACCGTGAACTCCCTTTCACATTCGTACAGCCTTGAACGGCATGTTGTACTGATACCTGTTCGCTCACATACATTACTTAGCAGCTTTCTCACATTGTTAAATGCTTGCTGTTCTGTCGCGCCATTCATGCATGCCTCCGATTATCTACATTCGCAATGGTATGGGCTAACTCTGCTTTTCTTCGGTTTCATGTACCACCTTTATGACCGGCAATACGCTATCGGGGTTTACCGAGATCGAGTCAATGCCAGCTTCCACCAGGAAGGCGGCAAAATCAGGGTGATCACTGGGGGCCTGCCCACACAGACCAACTTTCCGGCCCTTCTCGTGAACCGAACTGATCAGGCTGGCAATGAAGTTTTTCACTGCCTTGTGTTGTTCGTCGAAGAGGTAGGCCAGTTCTGTTGAGTCGCGGTCTACCCCCAGAACAAGTTGCGTGAGGTCATTGGAGCCAATGGAGAAGCCGTCAAAGTCCTCGCAAAAGTCTTTGGCCAGTATCACATTTGACGGTATCTCCACCATGACATATACCTGAAGGCCTTCTTTCCCTCTTTCGAGGCCATTCTCTGCCAGTACTTCGAGAACCTTCTTACCTTCCTCGGGTGTACGACAAAAAGGAATCATCACTATGACATTGTCTAGGCCCATGACCTCGCGGGCGCGTTTTATGGCCTTGCACTCGAGTGCAAAGCCCTCCCTGTAACGGTCACTGTAATAACGGGAAGCACCACGGAAACCCAGCATCGGATTCTCTTCGACGGATTCGAAGTCTTCCCCTCCCACAAGGTTCGCATATTCGTTGGTGTTAAAGTCACTCATACGGACAATGACCTCATCCGGGTATTGCGAAGCTGCAATCCTGGCAATACCCTGTGCTAGATGGTCTATGAAATATTCCGTTTTGTCCTGGTATCTTCTGGTGAGCTTCTCTATATTCTGACGTGCAGCTGCATTTTTCACTTTGTCAAAATGCACCAGGGCCATTGGATGGATCTGGATTATGTTATTGATAATGAACTCCATACGCGCAAGCCCGATTCCTTTGTTCGGTAGGAGCCACCACCGAAAGGCAGCCGCAGGACTCGAGATGTTCATCATGATCTGGGTACGCGTCCCGGGGGTTTCCTCCAGGCTCACGTCCGATACTTCAAAATCCAGTATCCCATCATAGACGTATCCCTCATCTCCCTCGGCACATGAGATAGTGATGTCTTGTCCGTCCTTGAGTTTCTCCGTGGCCTCTTCGGTACCAACTACAGCTGCAATTCCCAATTCGCGACTGACTATCGCAGCATGAGAGGTTCTGCCCCCTAAATCAGTTACGATCCCTGAAGCACGTTTCATAATTGGCACCCAGTCGGGGTCGGTCATCCCCGTAACAAGGACAGAACCATCTTTGAACCGCCCTATTTCATCGGCACTCTTGATTATCTGAGCTTCACCTGCAGCAACAGCCTGCCCGATACTTAGTCCCGTTAAAAGCGGCTCGCCTCGTTCTTTCAAACGGTACGTCTTGAGAGAAGCGGGTTTCTTCTGTGATTGCACGGTCTCCTGCCGAGCCTGCACTATGAACGCCTCTCCGGTCTCTCCATCCTTGGCCCATTCTATGTCCATGGGCTTGCCATAATGGCGCTCGATAGCAGACGCCCACCGGCCCAGTTGCAAGATTTCCTCATCACTGAGAGCGAACGTGCAGCGCTCCATCCGGGAGGTGTCAACATTCTTGGTGCTCTTTGTCCCTCCTTTTGCGTATATTATTTTCTTTTCCTTATCTCCCATGGTCTTCTCGATGATAGGAACCAGATTATCCCTGTCAATCAGGGGTTTGAAAACCATAAACTCATCCGGATTGACAGAGCCCTGCACCACACTTTCCCCCAAACCCCAGGATGCATTGATGACCAAGACATCCTTGAACCCTGTTTCAGGGTCCAAAGAAAACATCACGCCAGCGCTGGCCATGTCAGAGCGTACCATTTTCTGTACGCCTACAGAGAGAGCAACTTTCATGTGTGCAAAACCCTTTTCCTTACGATAGCTTATAGCTCTATCAGTGAATAGAGAGGCATAGCAGAGTTTACAGGAGTTCAACAACTGTTTTTCTCCGGTGACGTTGAGGTAACTTTCCTGCTGCCCGGCGAAACTCGCCTCGGGCAGGTCTTCCGCCGTTGCGCTGCTTCTTACTGCCACAGACATTTTATCTGTATTGTACTGGCGGCATAGCTCATGGTAGGCATCCGTGATTGACCTGGCTACTTGGTCAGGAAAATCGGCCTCTATAATGAGTTTCCGTATTGTCTCTCCAACCTCATTTGCTGGCTTCTGTTCATTCTCAAGCTCTTGCAGAAGTGATTCTATCTTTTCTCTGAGTCCGTCTTCTCTGTCCAGGAATGCATGGTAAGCACTCGCTGTCGTGGCGAACCCATTCGGTACCTGGATACCCTCGCCTTTGAGATTTCTGATCATCTCGCCCAGAGACGCATTCTTGCCGCCGACGGCTGGTATATCCTCGATACCCAGATCACTGAACCATCTTATGTAGTCTGTTCCCTCAGCCATTCTATCTCTCCTCTTCCCCGTAAGTGGCTACTTCTTTATGTACTTTACAGTAGAAACTTGAATCATAGGCCTTTATCGGCGACAAATTTGGCCACGTCAGCCAGGCGGCAGCTATAGCCCCACTCGTTGTCGTACCATGCAAGTACTTTGACCATGCTATTATCCATCACCATCGTGCTGGGGGCATCGAAAATTGCGCTGGCTGTGCTACCCACGCAGTCAGTGCTGACTAACTCCTCTTCACTATATTCGACTATGCCCTTAAGTTCACCATTGGCTGCTTCACGGAAAGCCTGATTTACCCTTTCAATGGAAACCTCTTGCTCAGTATTGGCTACAAAATCGATAATGGAACCAACCGGTACTGGCACCCGGAAAGCCATACCATCGACTTTACCCTCGAGTCCGGGAATAAGCTGTCCTACCAGCTTGGCGGCACCGGTAGTTGTTGGGACCACATTGATGGCTGCCGACCTGGCGCGTCGCAGATCCTTGTGGTACATGTCGAGCAACCGCTGGTCATTGGTATAGGCATGGATGGTCGACATGATCCCTCGCACTACCCCGAAGTTTTGATGCAGAACCTTGACAACGGGAGCGATGCAGTTAGTCGTGCATGAGGCATTGGAAATGATGTTATGCTCGTCGGGCCTGTATTGGTCTTCATTCACGCCCAGACAAATCGTGAGGTCTTCATTCTTGGCCGGAGCCGATATGATTACCTTTTTCGCTCCTGCGTCACGGTGGTCTGCTGCCTGTTTTGCATCGCGGAACACACCCGTTGATTCGATTACTATATCTACCCCATACTCTCGCCACGGAAGCTTCCCCGGCTCACGTTCAGCAAACACCCTTATTTCTTTCCCATCCACCATTATGGAGTCGTCTTTTGCCTTCACCTCGCCAGGATATTTACCGCACGTGCTGTCTCGCTTGAGCAGGTGGGCATTTGTCTCCGTATCAGTAAGATCATTGACAGCAATGACGGATAGCTGATCCTTGTAGTATTCGCTGATTGCGCGCAGGGTTAACCGTCCAATTCTGCCAAAGCCATTGATCCCGATTCCAATTGTCATCTTGACCTCCTTTTTTTCTCTTTTCGTCATTTACTCAGCCAGAATTCTTGCCAGTTTCAGGAGGCTCATATCGAGCTCCTTCTTGCTGGCAACAACTTCGGACAATGGGGTAGCTCGTACTTCGTCTCCGAATAAACCTGCGAGTATTCCATGTTTGCCTTGGTCGAGGTACTCAATTGCGGATGCTGCCAGTCGAGTACCCAGTAGCCTGTCAAAGACGCTGGGAATCCCACCGCGCTGCACATGCCCCAATCGCGTGATGCGCAACTCAAATCCCAATCGCTCATGGTGCTCTCGAAAGTATTGTGCCAGCGCTTCAGCGTTGTATTTGGCCCCCTCAGCAACAATCAGGATGGCATTTGCTTTACCTTTCTGGTAGAGGGCCCTTATTTCCTCGGCCACTTCCTCGGGGTCACATGGCTTTTCAGGAATAACAATGTACTCTGCTCCGCCAGCAATGCCAGAAACCAGAGCAAGGTAACCATGCTCTCTCCCCATTACTTCAACGACAAATGCACGGTCAAGCGACGATGCCGTCGTCCTCAACCTGTCTATAGATTCAAGGGCAATACTTAGAGCTGTGTTTACTCCTATCGAAATATCCGAGCCATACAAGTCATTGTCTATCGTAGAAGCTATGCCGATGACCGGATATCCCATTTGTGAGAGCTTGTAAGCGCCCGCTTGGGATCCATCTCCTCCTATAACAAGCAGGGCATCTATATTGTGCTGTTGAAGTACATTCAGTCCTTTAACTTGCCCATCTTCAGTTTCAAATTCAGGACATCGAGCGCTGTGCAAAAATGTACCACCATGTTCGATAATTCCCCCTACATCCCTTGCTCCCAGATGCACAATGTCGCCGCTTATGAGGCCCCGGTAGCCATGACGTATACCACACATTTCCCAACCTTTATCCAGTCCTGTCCGGACCGCAGACCTTATCGCTGCATTCATACCCGGAGCATCACCTCCGCTTGTCAATACGGCTACACGCTTTACTATCATTCTTTTGATACCGGCTAAGCTATGGTCACATCGTTGCAGAGATATACATCCTGTATAGCATTCAGTAGTTCGACTCCCTCTTTCATAGGCCTCTGGAATGCCTTACGACCTGATATTATCCCCATACCACCCGCTCGTTTATTGATTACAGCTGTTCTGGTTACCTCGGAAAAATCGTCTTTCCCCAGCGAGGCACCACCCGAATTTATGAGGCCGCTACGCCCCATGTAACAATTGATTACCTGGTAGCGCACCAGATCAAGAGGGTGCTCGGTGGTAAGTTCAGTATAGACCTTTTCGTGTGTTTCCCCGTAGTTCAACTCTGTAAACCCTCTATTTGTGGTGGCCTGTTTCTGTTTAACGATATCAGCCTCGATGGTGACTCCCAGATGGTTGGCCTGAGCAGTCAGATCAGCAGCGGTAAGGAACTTCTTCTCCTTGAGCACATTACTGCGTAGATAAGCCCAGAGCACAGTCACCATGCCAAGTTGGTGCGCATAGCGAAATGCCTGTGAGACTTCCTGAAGCTGCCGGTTACTTTCCATCGAACCAAAGTAGATTGTTGCCCCAACGGCCACAGCCCCCATTTCGAAAGCTTGCTTAACATCAGCAAAAGGGATCTGGTCATAGCTGTTGGGGTAAGATAGCAGTTCATTATGGTTTATTTTCACGATGAAAGGAATGTGATGGGCATATTTCCGGGCAACCGAGCCCAGCACACCAAGACTTGAAGCTACAGCGTTGCATCCGCCTGCGATGGCGAGCTTGACAATGTTCTCGGGATCGAAATAGGCAGGGTTAGGAGCGAAGGCTGAACCAGCACTGTGTTCTACGCCGTGATCGACCGGTAGTATGCACAGGTAGCCTGTATTAGCAAGCCTCCCATGGTCAAAGATAGTTTGCAGGTTGCGCAGCACTACTGGACTTCTGTCACTGGCAGCAAGGACCCTCTCGACGAAATCCGGGCCGGGCAGGTGCATTTTATCGCTTGGAACCACACACTCATACTTGAGCAGGTAGTCCGCCTCCTCATTAAGGTATTCAACGATTCTGTTTATCATGAGAAGTTCCTCGCGAGGTTTCCGGTCAGGTCACGACCTCGCTTGTCTGTCGCTCAACCCCACTCCAGCTCTTGATACACTACAGGTCACGTCACCTATTTGTGCCAATATGCCTTTCATTTTCTCAGAATTGCCCCCCTCTCTCATCTTACATTAGACCACGACATCCCTCTTTAATATTTTATACTTCACGGAAGTCGCCTTCCACTGTCCCTTCATCCTCTCCTTCGCCTCTTGCCGGACCTCCGCCCTGCTGCTGTTGATAGAAGGCACTGCCCATTTTCTGGACGGAGTTGGAGAGGTCTTCTGCTGCGTTTTTAATCTGCTCAATGTCATTTCCGTTAAGGGCATTTCGGAGTGTGGACACCTTCTCTTGAACCTCGTTTTTCACATCGTCAGGCACCTGGTCTCCTTGCTCGCGGATAGTTTTCTCCGCTGTATAGGCGAGGTTATCGGCCCAGTTGCGGGTTTCCACTTCCT